>JBBWZU010000003.1:0-26552 GCA_039649225.1 Hyphomicrobiales bacterium
GGTCAGCGTAGCCGCCGTCACCGGGCCGGCCATGCGTTTCGCCGCGAGCGAATAGTCGGCGCGCGGCTCCATGCCTTCCGACATTCGCCGTTCGGCGAACTCCGACACGATGATCGCATCGTCGACCAGCATGCCGACGGCGAGGATAAGCGAGAACAAGACGACGATGTTGACCGTGAGCCCGGCGAGCTGCAGGCCGAGCACGCCGGCGAGGAACGAAGCCGGAATCGCGATGCCGATGAACAGCGAGGCGCGGAAGCCGAGCGCGAACAGGATGATGATCGTGACCAGCAGAACGCCGGTGATGACCGAATTCTGCAGGTCGGCCAGCATCTGGCGGATCGTCTTCGACTTGTCCTGCGTATAGGAGACCTGCAGGCTCTCCGGCCAGGTCTTCCGCATCGTCTCGACGACCTTCTTCACGCCGTCGACCGTCTCGATCAGGTTCGCGCCGGTGCGCTTGGAGACCTCGATGGTCATGGCCGAGCGACCGTTGACGCGGGTGATCGAGGTCGCATCCTTGAAAGTCGGCTTGACCTGCGCGATGTCGCCGAGCGTCACGACCGCGCCCATACTGGCTGCGACCGGAACCTTGAGCATGTCTTCGGGATGCTCGATCAACGCCGGAACCTTGACGGCGAAACGCCCCGTGGGACCTTCGAGCGCGCCCGCCGCCACCAGACTGTTGGATTGCTGCGTGACGGCGATGAGCTGATCGAGCGAGACATTGTAGCTCTTCATCAGCATCGGCTCGGCGACGATCTCGACGGCTTCGTCGCGCGCGCCGCGCAGCTCGGCCGAGATCACGCCCGGCACCTGCTCGAGCGCGTTCTTGGCATTGCGCGCAATGCGCAGCAGCGTGCGCTCGGGCAGTTCGCCCGATAGCGCGACGACGATCACCGGATAGAGCGAGAGATTGACCTCCTGGACGGTCGGCTCGTCGGCATCCTTGGGCAGGTCGCGTTTCGACTCGTCGACCTTGGCGCGCACGTCAGCGAGCGCGGATTTGGAATCGAACCCGGCCTCGAATTCGAGCAGCACATAGGCGCCGCCCTCATAGGCGGTCGCGCGCATTTCCTTCACATTGCCGACCGACTTGAGCTTGATCTCGACCGGCTTGACCAGCAGACGTTCGGCGTCCTCCGGGCTGATGCCACGCTGCGCCAGCTGCACGTAGACGATCGGAATCTTGACGTCCGGCTCGGACTCCTTGGGGATCGTCAGATAGGCGATGAAGCCCGCGACGAGCAGGAATGCGAGCGCCGCAAGCGTCAGGCGCGAGTGATTGATCGCGTAGTCGACAGGCGTTGCCATGATTCGGTCTTGCCCTATCGCGCGGCAGTCTTGGGGGTGTCCTTGGGCGCTTCGGTCTCGACCGGCTCGACCTTCTGGCCTTCGCGCACGAAGTCCTGGCCCTGCACGATGATCCGCGCGCCTTCCGCAACGCCGCCGACCCACATGGTTTGCTGCTCGTCCTCGACGACCGTCACCGGAACGAACACGACCTTGCCCTCGGCATCGACGATGCGCACCCCAAGATCGCCACCCGACGCGAACGTCAGCGCTGAGCGCGGCACGCGCACGGCCGGCACGGCGGATAGCGGAATTGAAACTTCGGTGGTGATGCCGTCCGGAATCATCGCATCCGGATTGGGGATCTCGATATCGACCCGGTAGGTGCGGGTCGCCGCGCTCGCCGTTTTGGAGATGAAGCGGATCTTGCCCTTCGCGGCCGCGCCGGTGACGAGGCGAATATCGCCCTCGTCGCCGAGCTTGAGACCGCCCATCTTGCGCTCCGCCACCTCGACCACCGCGAGGATCGGGTCGAGCGAGACGATCTGCGCGATTTCCCGGCCCTGGAACGAGAAGGCGGCCTGTCCGATCTCGACCGGGACGTCATTCACCACGCCCGACCACGGCGCGCGGATGAAACCGCGCTCGCGCTCGGCTTCCGCCGCCGCAAGGCCGGATTCGGCCGCTCTGAACTGGGTCTCCAAGTTCACGGCCTCGAGCTTCGGCAGCATGCCTTGCGTGACCAGCTTCATGCGGGCTTCAAGCTCAGTCTTGCGCTGCGAGAGCATCGCCTGCGCCTGCGCGACCCGCGCCTCGCGCGCCTCATCGGACAAGACTGCGATCACGTCGCCCTTCTTGACCAGATCGCCGCGCTTGACCTTCAGCTCGCTGATGACACCGTCGGCGCGCGCCGTGACCATCATCTTCTTGTCGGCCTCGGTGCGGCCCGAGAGCACGAGCTTGCGGCTGCGCGGCACGACGTTCGCGCTCGTCACGGCAACACGGAACAGCTTTGCGGCCTCGGGCTCGGCCGGACGCGCCGCGGCGCGGCTCTCGGCCGAATCGTGTGGAAACAGATGGCCGGACGCAATCCAGGCGACGGCCGCAACAACGATGCCGACCGCGGCGAAGCGCGCAGCTTTCATGATTTCGTGCCCCAGTTTCTATTGTCGCTGTTCGATACGGATTTCGTAAGCAGCTGCTCGACCATGCCGAGAACGATCGGCATGACGGCTTCGGTGTTGAAGGATGGCTCGACCGCGCGGCGCCACGACAGCCCGTCCGCAAGCGCGAACAGAACCGTCACGGTGCCGTCGAAATCAAGGTCGCGGCGGATTTCGCCCCGTTCCGCGGCGCTGCGCAGCAGCGCGAGGAAGCGCTCGCGGACGTCCGCCTCCATGTCCTGATAGATGCGTGCAACGGCAGGATTGCGGCGGCTCTCCGCCATGATCTCGACGCAGAGCGCGACTTCCTCGACGCTGCGCTCGACCAGATGATGCTGCGCGAGCTGCGCGAGCCCGTCGAAGAAATTGCCGTGACCGACGGAGGCGAATTGCTGCGCGGCGTCGGCGCGGTCACGCTCGGCAATGCCGGCGATGATGTCTTCTTTCGAGCGGAAGTAGCGGTAAAGATTGCCCGGGCTCATGCCGGCTTCGGCGCAGATCTCCTGCATCGAGGTCTGGTGGAAGCCCGCGCGCGCAAAACAAGCCTGCGCGGCGGCGAGGATTTCGCCACGGCGGTCGGCTTGCAACTGCACGTTGGCGCGGCGCATGAAATTGTGCTCTGCAATAACTTAGAGCGAACGTTCGTTCGCACTTAGAGTGGGATTGGTTAAGGAGTCAATAACGGGCATTGACCGCGCGATGCGTCAGCCTGCCGCAGATACTATAAGCCTTTGGCGAGTAAGGACTAATTGTTGAAATAGAATATTGATGGATGCCCTAAGGGTATGGAACAGCGGGGCGCCCGAGGGCGCGTCCGCCAAACCGGGATGCCCGCGGAACCTACTCGGCCGGCACCACCTTCGGTTCGCCGCGCATGGACGGGATTGCCGCCGCGGCCGGCGCACGGCTGAGCCAGAACAGAAACGCCGCCATCAGCGCATAGGCGAGCGCGACCGAGGGCGTGACCGCGAGGCCGACTGACTCGCCGTGCATGAAGCCGAAGAACGTCAGCACCGCCCCGGCGAGCGCGAAGGCTGAGGCTTCGAGGAACTTTTTATCGATGATGAAGGTTGCAATCGCGCCGAGCGTGACGCCGGCCAGGATCGCGCCGCCGCCGAGCAATTCGAGCCCGTGATAGAGCACACCGACCTGGCCGAGCTTGTCGAGACCGACAGTTGCCGCGTTGGTGCCGGCCGCGCCGAGTGCGCCGTCCACCAGCACCTTGCCCCAGGCCGCGATATTCGGCACCAGCGCCAGCACAACGGCCGGCGCATGCGCCTTCGGGGTTTCTTGGAATGCCTGCGCGCCGATCAGCATGCCGATGTAGAGCAGGATCGGCGAGATCGCGACCAGCGGGATCAGCGCCGACATCACCGCGATGATGCCGAACCACGACAGGACGATCACCATCACGCCGACGGCGGCCGAATAGCCGATGCGCCCGCCCATCGCCTTCCAGCCCGGGTGGCCGATGTAGACCGCGTTGATGAACGGGTTGCCCATCAGGCAGCCGATCAGGCTGACGACGCCGTCGGCGGTCAGCACGCGCGTCGTCGGATAGGGATCGCCCGCGGCCTCGGCGCTCTCGACGTTGTCCATCGCTTCGACCAGATCGTAGATGCCGAACGGGATGGCGGTCACCAGAATCACGCCGAGGAATTCGAACCCCGAGAACACCGTCCCAACCGCCGGGATCGGCACCGAGAAACCAAAATTGGCGAAGACGCCCGCGAAGTTCGCGATGTTCATGCCGCCATAGCCGATGCCGATCAGCGTCGAGCCCCAGGCGATCACCATGCCGGCCGCGATCGCGACCAGACCGGCCGGAATGCCTTTGGGATATTTGAAGCCGCCGAACCAGCTCACCATGATGACCGCAAAGCACACGACGCCGATCACCGGCGTCATGTACATCTCAAGCGCGGGCCGCATCGAGATGAACGTGATGGAGACGCCGGCGAGCGCACCGAGCAACGCGGCGCGCGGCGTCACTTTGCGGATATATGGCGCGATGAAACCGCCGATCATCAGGATGAAGCTCTGGAAAAACACCCAGACGAGTCCCGCCGACCAGCCCTTGAGCGGATCGCCGGTCTTGATGGTGATGGGAAGCATGATGACGAAGGTCACCACGAACATGTGCGGCACGCTGACGCCCGAGGGAAGCGCGCACACATCATCGCGGCCGGTCTTCTGCGCGAGGCGATAGGCGAGCCACGCATAGTAGAATGTCGAGAGACACATCATCAGCCCGAGCGCGGGCAGGATGCGGCCGAACACTATCGCGTCCGGCATCTTGAGAACGAAACGCAACAGGCCGGTGAGCACCAGCATGTTGACGAGAATGTTGGTGCCGAAGCCGAAAAAGGCGTTCCAGTCGCCCGGCGTCCAGTATTTCGGCTGATACGTGGTTGTTGCGGCCGTTGCCATGACAGTCCCCCTCGACTGCGGTTCAGAGACTTCTTCGTTTGCGCATGATCTATTCCGAAAACCGGTGACCATCCCCGATCGAGGACATGCTTTTCGGGATCATGCGCCGACAAGCTTCAGCGCGGGCGGCCTGATCGCGGCGATCGCGGACGCCGAGTCCGACACCCAACCGAAGATCGCGCCCTGCGCCTTGATCATCGCGAGGCCCATCTGGTGAAATTCCGGGAAGTAGGATGCGCAGCAGTCGGAAAGCACGACGCAGCGATAGCCGCGGTCATTGGCCTCGCGCACCGTGGTGTTGACGCAGACCTCGGTGGTAACGCCGCAGACGAGCAAATGCTGGATGCCGAAATTGCGCAACAGCGCGTCGAGGTCGGTGGCGTAGAACGCGCCTTTGCCGGGCTTGTCGATCACGGGCTCGCCGGCAACCGGATAAAGCTCCGGGATAATGTCGTGGCCGGCCTCGCCGCGGATGAGAATGCGGCCCATCGGCCCCGGCGCGCCGATGCGCATGGACGGATGACCGCGCTCGATCTTGGCTTTCGGCGCATCGGAAAGATCGGGGCGATGCCCTTCGCGGGTGTGAATGACCAAAATGCCGGCGGCGCGCGCGACATCGAGCACCGCCTTGCAGGGACCGACCGCCGCGCCGAGCAGCGAAACGTCGTTACCGAGCGTCTCGCCGAAGCCGCCCGGCTCGAGGAAGTCGCGCTGCATGTCGATGATGATCAGTGCGGTGCGCGTCAGATCCAGCGGCACCGCTTCGGGTTCAGCCTTGATGGTGGCGCGCACGCGAGCACTCCCGATCAAATCCTGACCGACAAGATCAGCAAGTTCGGGGCCAGACGCTTCGGGCGGTTAACTCACGGAAATCAATGGAATTCCTGTTTGGCGCGCGTTTTACCCTGCATACAATAGGGTCAGTTTCGCCTAATTATTGTGCGAAGGGTGCGTGGCAAGGACCAGATTGACCTGATCCAGAGAACCGGTTTCCACTCCGACATATTGCGCCAGAGGCCGCCCGCCTCGCATTCGAAAAGGTGGCCGATGGGTTTGCCGACGGGTTTTCTGATTGTGTTTCTCGGTGGGGGCCTCGGCGCCGCGCTGCGTCACGGCATCAATATCCTGTCCGCGCGCCTCCTCGGGGCGGCATTCCCGTACGCGACCTTGTTTGAGAACGTGAGCGGCTCCCTGGTGATGGGCCTGCTCGCGGGCTACTTCGCCTTCAGGAGCGGCGATGTCCCGCAACAATGGCGGCTCTTCCTCACCACGGGAATCCTGGGCGGCTACACGACGTTCTCGACCTTCTCGCTCGACACGGCGCTGCTCTATGAGCGCGGAGAGCTCGGGCTTGCGGCGCTCTATGTTGTCGGGTCCGTTGCACTGTCGATCGGCGGCTTGTTCGCCGGCCTAGCATTGGTTCGCAATTTCTCGTGACGTTGGCCAAAGGCCTGTCGCCAACCTTCAAACACGCTAAGCTTGGCGCGCAAATTGTTCATGGGCTGGGAGGGACGTGCCATGATGACAACTGCGCATGCGGTGATCGCGTCGGGGATTCTGACATTGCTGATGTTGCTGGTCGGCAGCGCTTTCTGCGCCAAGGCTTGGACCCCGCCGGGCATGGATACCGCATTCGGCAACCGTGAAGACGTGCCGCCGGCCATTGGGCTCGCCGGGCGCGCGGATCGCGCCGCCTACAATATGCTGGAAGGCATGGTAATGCTTCTGGCCGCCGTGCTGGCGGCACAGCTTGCCGGCAAAGGCACGCAGGCGGCATTGGGCGCGACCGTGTTCTTCTGGGCGCGCCTGATCTATTGGCCGGTTTATCTTCGCGGCATCATCTATCTGCGCACCGCAGTCTGGTTCGTCAGCATCATCGGCATTGGGATGATCGTCGCCGAGGCCTGGTGAAACGCTTCCGGAGCAGGATGACGTTTCTTCGAATCGTCATCCTGCTCCAGCTGTTTGCTTGCGCATGTCCTTTTTCGCAAAACCGGTACCCACTTTTGCCGGACATGCTTTACTGCAGCGTTTCCAAGAGCCCGCGCATCAGCCGGGTGCGCGGCTCGATCGACGAGATGAACCCGTGCTCCCATTCGGTGTGCGCGCCATCGCCGTCGATGCCGAGCCCGTCGAGCGTCGGGACGCCGAGTGCCGCGGTGAAATTGCCATCGCTGCCGCCGCCGGTCATCTCGGTATCCTTCAGCTCGAACCCGATGCCGCGGGCCAGTGCCTGAGCGTGACGAAACAGCACGTCGATCGCCGCCGACTTCTCGAACGGCGGACGATTCATGCCGCCGGTCACCTTGACCTTCACGCCCGGGTCGAACGGCTCCAGCCCGAGGATCATTGCCTCGAACTCGCGGCCCGCCGCATCGTCGCGCACGCGCAGATCAACCGAGATATGGCAATGCTGCGGAATGACGTTCGGCGCCGTGCCGCCAGAAATGACGCCCACCGTCGTGGTCACGCCGCGCTCGTAATCGGTGAGCCCTTCGATCGCCAGCACCTGCCGCGCCATCTCCTTGATGGCGCTGCGGCCATCCTGGTGGCGCGAGCCGGAATGCGCCGGAACGCCGAGCGTCGTCACCTCGAAACGGCCGACGCCCTTGCGTGATGTGACACACTTGCCGCCATCGCGCGCCGGCTCGGTCACCAGGACATAGCGCGCGCGCCGCGCCTCCGCCTCGATCAGATTGCGCGAGGTCGGACTGCCGATCTCCTCGTCGGACGTGAACAGGTAGGTCACCGGCATCCTGGCGGTGCCGGCCTTGGAGACCTGACGGAAGGCTTCGAGCGCCAGATACGCCCCGCCCTTCATGTCGTAGAGGCCGGGCCCGTACAGCCGATCCCCGTCGCGGCGAAACGGCAGGCCGGCATTCACGGTGCCCATCGGGTGGACGGTATCGATGTGCGAGAGCAGCAGAATGCCCGGTCCCTCGCCGGCCGCCGTGTTGCGGACGACGAGATTGTCGGCAAGGCCGTTCCGGCCCGGAATCCTCTCGATCGACACATCAAGGGCAGCCACATCGGACTGCACCTGATCAACCATCCGATTGACCGCGGCGCGATCGAGGGACGGGCTTTCGGTAACGACCCAGCGCCGGATGCCTTCGAGCATGGCGGAAAGATCAACAGGATATTGCGCAGACATGGCACCTCTTTCATTGAGCTGCCGATGTTATGCGAGGCGCGCGCAGCGCACCAGTTGGTTCGCGGGCAGGCCAGTTATTTAACCAGCGTGGGATCAAAGGGTACGCTGCCAGAGCGTTCCGTGATGGCCAGATCACGCTGGCCGCTAAAGCTTCAGTTCCAGCGTGCAGGAAACGCCGCGCGGGTCAAAGTCGTATTGCACGCCGCCAAGTTCACGCCGAAGCGCGCGGTCAATCAGAGTCGATCCAAATCCCTTGCGCTCCGGAGGCTTCACCGGCGGGCCGCCACTTTCCTGCCAGACGAACTTGAGGCGTTGAACGTCATCGTCCGGCACCAGATCCCAGCTCACGTTCACCCGGCCGCTTTCATTCGAAAGCGCGCCGTATTTGATCGCATTCGTCGAGAGCTCATGCAGGGCCATCGCCAGCAGCATGGACTTGTGCGCATCAAGCACGGCGTCCTTGGGACCGCAGATCAGAATCCGCTCGCCATGGCTTCCCTCGAAAGCGTTCAGCGCGCTCGCAACCACGTCGCCGATCGGGGCCTGATTCCATCGTTCAAGCGTCAGCAGGTCATGCGCGCCGGCCAGCGCACGCAGCCGCGCCAGGAAGGCGTCGCGATCCTCGCTGGCCGCGCTACGCAAGGTCTGGGCCGCGATCGCCTGTACGGTCGCAAGCGTGTTCCGGACGCGGTGCTTCATCTCGCCGAGAAGGAGCGCTTGCTGCTCTTGCGCGCGCCGGCGCTCGGTGATGTCGCGAGCGATCTTGGAGGCGCCGATGATTTCGCCTTCGGCGTTCTTGACAGGCGACACCGTCAACGAAATCTCGATCAGGCTTCCATCCTTGCGTTGCCGGATGGTTTCGTAGTGATCGATGCGCTCGCCGCCGCGGATGCGCGCAAGGATCGTCGGCTCCTCGTTACGGCGCTCGGTTGGAATCAGCATCGTGATGGGCCTGCCGATGGTCTCTTCGGCCGTATAGCCGAAAAGCTGTTCCGCTCCGCGATTCCAGCTGGTGATGATTCCGTTGAGATCCTTGCTCAGGATCGCATCGTCGGAGGAGGTGATGATCGAGATCAGCCGCTGCTCATGCTCGCCGGCACGATTGCGATCGGTGACGTCGACGAGCATGTTCACGGCGCCGATAAGCTCGCCCGACGCACCGTAAAGCGGAGTTGGAAACGGCATGAACGGCACGCGGCTGCCATCCGGGCGCTCGGCGATCGCTTCCATGCCACGAATGGGACGCCCTTCCTTGAGGGCGATCGCCATCGGGCATTGATCATGCGGTAGCGGGCGGCCATCAGGCCAATAAAGTTTCCAGGAGCCGCACCACTCGCTGCTGCCAAGCTCCGGCCGGCAGCCCCAAAGCGCGGCGGCCGCTTCATTGAAATAGGTGATCTGCCCGGCGGCGTTCGTCGTATAGACCGCTGACGGCAGGACATCGAGAATTTGACGGAAAAATCCGTCATCCTCTGTCGTCGGCACTCCGAAAAATTGCTGAAATAGCGTGAGCTGAGGGAGGCCCCTGCGGACGCCTATGTCTGCCGCATCCGTCATAGGGTCACCGCCGCTCCCGAGACCTCGACCCTGCGCACGCGCTCGCACCCCAATCCAGCCATTAACTGCCAACTTGCTCGGGGCCGGGCAGTTCCATCGGATCGCAAAAAAGTTCCCCGATCACCGCTTCTCATTCAGGTGCCGGGTTTCCCACGGCAGGATCACCTTACGAAAGATCACCGGATCCGGCCAGTTCGCGCCGCTGCGGCCCATATGACCTCCGGCCGGATTGATCCAGGCCTCGCGCGGTTCGCTTCCGCTGTTCAGCAGCAGTTCGAGGTCGGCGATCGGCACCTGTGTGTCCCTGGTGCCGCCGACCACGAAAATTGGCGCGGTCGATTTTCCGAGCAGGCCCTGCGCCTGCAGCGACATCTTGGGCAGATAGGCGAGAAGCTCATCCGAAGACGTCTTGCCGTAGACGAACAGGCTCGCCGGCAAGAGATCGAACAGGTATTCGCGCGTATACATGCGTTTGCGATAGAAATCGGCCTGAAACGTTTGGTGCACCGGCGGCGATTGCAACACGGCGCCGGCGAGCCGCGCGCTTTCGGTATGCGCGAGCTTGGCAGCCCAATAGGCGCCGAAGCTCTGCCCATGCACGATGACGCGGGTCTTGTCGATTTCCGGACGGGTGCCAAGATAGTCGAGCACGCGCGAATACATCTTGTCCGCGGTTTCGCTCGCCTTCACGGGCGCCTGTCCGGTGCCGGGGCTGTCGACCGCGATGAAGCCGATCCCGTTGGCGAGCGCGGCCGCATAGGTTTCGGCCACCGTCTCCTTGCGGCTGTCCAAACCTGAAATCGCCAGCACGAACGGCACCGGCCGCGCGACATTCGCGGGCGGAAGACGCAGATAGCCGACGATCTCCGTGTCCTCGAAGGGAATGCGCACGATTTCGAGCGGCGGATCGAAGCTTCCGGCGTGCAGCAGATAGGCGCCCGTCGCTTTGCGATACGCCGCAAGCTTGCCGGCCGAGGTCGGCGCCGGCCATTGCGCGAAATAATAGAGCCGCCAGGCGCGCAGATAATTGGCGTCGGCCTCTTTTGGATCGCTCGCGGCCTTCGCCCGCGCAAGGTAGCGGTCACCGACCGTACTCCAGCCCGCCGCCCAGTCATCCGCGTCACGCGTGTTGATCAGTGCCAGGGCGTCGCGCGCATCGGCGGGATCGATGCCGAGCGTCGGATAGGCGCCGGTCTGCGCACGCGCCAGCGTCTCACTCTTGATCTCCTCGATCGTGCGGTCGGCGGGCTGCGCGGATGCCGGTGTATTGAGCGCCAGGCACAGAACCAAAGCGGTCAGCCATGAGGGCCATGCGCGCATCGCGTTCTCCCTGAGTTTCTTTTGGATTTGGGCGCCGCTTACCGATTTCAAGTCGCCGAAGGAGCGTGCTGCGGGTGATGCAGGGACTTCAAATCGGCGGCGCCAGCGTAGCGAAGTCCAACCCGGCCATGCAACAGGGCAGCGCTGCCGCGCGACAGCGGCGCGGGCGAGCTAGCTGCCGTCGGAGTCCAATGCGGGCCGCTCGCTGAATTTGACGCCCAAGACCGTCGCGAACTGCCAGACCTTGCTGCACGCGCGCCTCACATGCCCGTCGTGCGACAAAGTCAGCAGAAAAGTCTGCGGCACCACGATCTCCCGCATCAATTCCAGCTGGGCACCTTTGATCGAAATGTTGCGGACGGTACACTGCGCCAATTGCTGGCCGCGATGATCGTAGATCATCGCGTCGACAGTGATTGGCCGGCGTTTGCTCGAGCGATTGTCCGCGGACATGCTCGACCCAATCATGCGGCGATTACCGTATCGTTAAGGATGTCCTTAGACTGACGGCGCAAACCGTCCGCAACAACACGGATGCGGACGGCTGATCACGCACAAATCTATCCGGCGTCGGTCGTCTTGAGGCCGAACAGCCTGGCGGCGTTTCCGCCGAGAATCGCAGCCTGCTCGTCCTCCGTCAGCGTCGTCGTGCTCATCACGTGATCGATCGGATGCCCCTCCCACGGGAACGGATGGTCGCTGCCGACAACGACTTGGCTTGCGCCGACCTGCGCCACCAGGTGGCGCAATGCTTCGGCTGAAAAAACCAGCGCGTCAAAGTACATCTGGTTCAGGTATTCGCTCGGCTTTTTCTTCAGCACGATGTTCGGGTCACAGTTCATCGGAGCCGTCGTGCATGCGTGATCGCCGCGCATCGCGTAAGATGGCAGAAAGCCGCCGCCATGCGCAGCCAGCACCTTCAGGCCAGGGAATTTGTCCAACGTGCCCTCGAAGATCAGCTTCTGCAGCGCGATCGTCGTATCGAGCGGATTGCCGATGGTGTTCGAGAGCCAGCCATTGCCCTTATAGCGCGCGGCAAGCTGCGGCTGGCTCTGCGGATGAATGAAGACCACGGCGCCAAGCTCCTCGGCCTTCTGCCAAACGGGGTGGAAGCGCGCGGATGAGAAATCCTCGCCGAGCATGCTGCTTCCGACCGCGGCGCCCTTGAGGCCCTGCTTCTTCACGGCGTTCTCAAGCTGCATCACGGCGAGATCGGGGAATTGCAGCGCGAGCGATGCAAACGCGCCGAAACGATCGGGCTTTTGAGCGCACAATTCGGCGAGCTTCTCGTTCTGCAGATTGGTAACGGCCTCGGCGACGTCGCGCTCCTTACGATACCAGAATGGATTGATCGACAGGATTTCCATGTCGATCGCCATATCGTCCATTTCCTTGAGACGCTGTTCGACCGCGAGGAAAAGCTGCGGGACGCCTCTGACCGGCGGCTGAACCACCTCGAGCTTTTCACCGGCGAGATCGATTGCCTGCTGAAAGACGCAATGTGCGTGAGTATCGATGGTCTTGATACGCTTGCCCTTGACGATCACGGGCAGCCGCGCCGGCACGTTCTGCGCGTGCGCGGCCATCGGGATGCCGCAGCCGCAGAACACGAGTCCCGCCCCGGCGCCTTTCAGGAAATTCCTGCGTGTGCTCATCATACTCTCCCCGATTTTGTATTCTTTGAAGCGAGCTTAGCACAGTTCGGACCTATGGTGCAGGGCGCCGCGCCATATTAACATTGTGAAAATTCAATCGGAGGACCGCTCATGCGCGCCATAACTGTCGCCTCGCACCTGCTCGTCGCCGCGGGGATCCTCACTCTGGCGGCCGACGCGTCAGCAGCCGAGATCAAGGTTTTCATCTCGGGTGGGTTCTCCGCCGCCTACGATACGCTGGTTCCGGCGTTCGAGCGCACAACCGGCCACAAGGTTGCGACGGAGCGCGGCCCGTCGATGGGCGAGACACCGCAGGCGATCCCAAACCGCCTCGCGCGCGGCGAAAGCGCCGACGTGGTGATCATGGTCGGCTATGCGCTCGATCGCCTGATCAAGAAAGACCTGGTCGTCGCCGGCAGCCGGGCCGACCTTGCCTGGTCGCCGATCGCGATGGCCGTGAAGGCAGGCGCGCCCAAGCCTGATATCTCCACGGTCGACGCATTCCGGCGCGCGCTGCTGGCGGCGAAATCAATCGCCTATTCGGACTCGGCGAGCGGCGAGTACCTCTCGACCACGCTGTTCAAGAGGATCGGCATCTATGATGAGATCAAGGACAAGGCGCGCAAGATCCCGGCCGAGCCGGTCGCCAAGGTTGTGGCGCGCGGCGAGGCCGAGATCGGCTTCCAGCCGGTGAGCGAGCTGCGCCCGTTCAAGGGCGCCGACATCGTCGGGCCGATCCCGGACGAATTGCAGATCGTCAACGTGTTCGCGGCCGGCGTTGCCAAAAGCGCAAGAGAGCCGGAAGCCGCCAAAGCGCTGATCGCATATCTCATATCGCCCGCAGCCAAGCCCGCCATCGTGCAAAGCGGGATGCTGTTTGCGGACGAGAAGAGGTGAGCGGCGCGAGCCGGTCCTGCTCCAAGTTCTTGGTTTGTCGCGCGTCCGGACGGAAAACCGGTTTCCACTTTTCCTGGACGCGCTCTAGCACGCCGCCTTGCCGCAGGCGCGGGCAGACTTGACGGCCTTTTCGAGCTCCGCGCGTCCCGGATAGCCGACGATCGCGATGTCGCCGATGACGAAGGACGGCGTCGCCTGAAGGTCGAGCGCATCGCCCGCGCCGACATGCGCCTTCATCGCCGCGACGATTGAATCCTCGTTCGCCGCCTTGGTCAGCTTTGCCGGGTCCAAGCCCAGTTCGGCGGCGACGGCCAGTGCGCGCTCGCCGTCGACGACGCCGCGGCCGCCGAAAATCTTCTGGTGAAACACATAGAATTGTTGCGGCGTCACCATTCCGGCGAGCGCGAACTCGACCCGTCCGGCCTGAATCGACGGGATGCCGAGGACCGGGAACGGCACGAGCACGACCTTCAGTTTCTTGTCCTGCGCCATCAGCTCGCGCACGTCGACGGAGGCCTTGCGGCAGAACGGACAGTTCAGATCGTAGAACTCGACCAGCGTGACGTCGCCGTTCGGATCGCCGATGATGACGGCGCGCGGCAGTTTTTGCAGCACAGCCAGCGCGTCTTCGGGAACCTTGTGATTGAGGACCGGCGTGCCATCCTCGCCATTGATCGGATAGGCGTTGTCCTCTGCGCGCGCGACCGACAGCAACGCAAGAACGCTGAACATCAAGGCGGCAAGACGTGCAAGCATGAAACCCTCGTGACGCGAATGGCGATCCGTAGCCGCGCGTGTCATGACGCAATCGGATGCGTGACGGGGGTCACGAGTGCGTGACGCCGTGGTGAACTTTGCGTCAGTAGCCGGTCTTGCGGTCGACGACATTGCCCAGCGCTTCGCCGCGTTCGAAGGCCGCGATCTGCTCCGCCACATAGACCGAAATCGCATCGGGATCGGTATCGGCGGCATTGTGTGGCGAGAGCGTGACCTTGGGATGCGGCCAGAATGGGCTGTCGGGCGGCAACGGTTCCGTCCCGAACACGTCGAGCGTTGCGGCGACCAATGTGCCCTCGTCGAGGCAGGCAAGGATGTCACCCTCGACCTGCAACCCGCCGCGTCCGGCATTGATGATGACAGGCCCGCCGAGCTTGCCGTCACGCGCCAGCGCCGCAAAGGTGCGGCGATTGAGGATGCCGCGTGTCTGCGGCGTGAGCGGCAGCAGGCATACCAGCACATCGGTCCGCGCCAGAAATGCGCCGAGCTCGGCTTCGCCTGCAAAGCAGGCAACGCCAGGGACCGATTTCGCCGTGTTGCTCCAGCCGGCGACATCGAAACCGATGCGCGCCAGAACCTCCGCGGCGTCGCGTCCAAGCACGCCCATGCCCATCACACCGACGCGCAGCGCGCCCGCGGCCCACTGCAGCTTCGGTGCCCAGACGCGCTTTTGCTGGCTCTCGGCGTAATAACCCTGGCGTCGATGATGCATCAAAACATGCATCACGACATATTCGGTCATGCGCTGCGTGAGGTCATCCACCGCGACGCGCACCAGCGGCACGTTCGGCAAGGATTCGTCAGCCATGACAGCGTCGACGCCCGCGCCGAGATTGAAGATCACCTGCAAATTCGGGTAACCGCCAAGGGTACCCGGCTTGGGCTTCCACACCGCCGCATAGCGCACGCCCGCCGGATCGATCGCGTCCGCCGCAATCAGCGCCACCGCGCGATCCGGGCAGGCGCGCGTGAAACGCTCGCGCCAGCGCGCCGGCGCCCAGTTCTCCGTGCCGCCGGTGATGAGGAGAGCGAGCGCGCCTTTCACTGATTCACCACGCCTTCGGGCGCCGTCTCCAGATTGAACGCGGCGGCGAACAGCGCGCGGGTGTAGCCGCTCTGCGGCCGCGCGAACAGATCGCAGGCAGGACCTTCCTCGACAACCTTGCCGTTGCGCATGACGATCAGCCGGCTCGCCAGCGCCGAGACGACGCGTAGGTCGTGCGAGATAAACAGATAAGTCAGCGCGTGGCGCTTCTGCAGGTCACGCAGCAGGTCGACGATCTGCGACTGGATCAGCATGTCGAGCGCCGAGGTCGGCTCATCCATCACGATGAAGGTCGGCTCCAATACGATCGTGCGCGCGACCGCGATGCGCTGGCGCTGCCCGCCGGAGAATTCATGCGGATAACGAAAGCGGCACTCGGGATCGAGGCCGACATCGTTCAATGCCGCGACCACGCGGCGCTCACGCTCTTGCGCCGAGAGCTGCGGCTGATGCACCCACAGTCCTTCCTCGATGATGTCGGCGATCGACATCCGCGGGGAGAGCGAGCCGTAGGGATCCTGGAACACGATCTGCATGTCGCGGCGAAACGGGCGCATCTCCTTGAACCTGAGGCCCTGCAGCGGCTTGCCCATGAATACGATCGGACCGTCCGACGAAATCAGCCGCAGGATCGCCAGGCCGAGCGTCGTCTTGCCCGAGCCGGATTCGCCGACGATGCCGAGCGTCTCGCCCTTGCGCACCGCGATGCTCACGCCATCGACCGCCTTGATATGGCCGACCACGCGGCGCATCACGCCGCGCTTGACCGGGAACCAGACCTTGAGGTTGTCGGTCTGGATTACGATCGGCGCCTGCGGCTGCAATGGCGCGGGATCAGGCTTCGGCTCGGCGGCAAGCAGCTTGCAGGTGTACGCATGCTGCGGAGCCTTGAACACGTCCGCGACCGGCCCGGTTTCGACGATCTTGCCGTCCTTCATCACGCACACCACGTCGGCGATCTTGCGCACGATGCCGAGGTCATGGGTGATGAACAGCATGCCCATACCGAGCCGCGTCTGGATGTCTTTCAGCAGCGTCAGGATCTGCGCCTGCACGGTGACGTCGAGCGCGGTCGTCGGCTCGTCGGCGATCAAAAGATCCGGCTCGTTGGCAAGCGCCATCGCGATCATGACACGCTGGCGCTGCCCGCCGGACAGCTGATGCGGATAACAGGCCAGCCGCGTCTCGGCTTCCGGAATGCCGACCTGGTCCAGGAGTTCGATAATGCGCGCGCGCGCGGCCGTACCCGTGACGCCCTTGTGTAGCAGCAGGATCTCGCCAATCTGCTTTTCGATCGTATGCAGCGGATTGAGCGAGGTCATCGGCTCCTGGAAGATGATCGTGATGTCGTTGCCTCGAACCCTGCGGATGTCGTTCTCCGGCAGGCTCAACAGCTCCTGCCCCTTGAAATGAACGGTGCCCGAGGGATGGCTCGCCGCCGGATAGGGCAGCAGCTTCATCACGGAGAGCGCAGTGACGGACTTGCCCGAACCGGACTCGCCGACCAGTGCGACAGTCTCGCCCTTCCTGAGCTCGAACGAAATGCGGTCGACGGCAAGAAGCTGCCGCGCGCCCTGGCGGAATGCGACGGAGAGATCGCGGACGGAGAGGAGGGGCTGGTTCACGGCATCCAATGCAGTCACCCAAACGTCTTGCGCGGATCGAATGCATCCCGCACCGCCTCGCCGATGAAGATCAGCATCGAGAGCATGAACGCCAATGTGAAGAAGCCGGTGAGCCCGAGCCAGGGCGCGTGAATATTCGCCTTCGCCTGCGAAAGCAGCTCGCCGAGCGAGGGCGAGCCGGGCGGAAGGCCGAAGCCGAGGAAGTCGAGCGAGGTCAGCGTCATCACCGAGCCGGATACGATGAACGGCAGGAACGTCATAGTCGCCACCATGGCGTTGGGCAGGAGATGGCGGAACATGATGGTCCGGTTCGACACGCCGAGCGCGCGCGCGGCCTGAACGTATTCGAAATTGCGCCCGCGCAGGAACTCGGCGCGCACCAGGCCGACGAGCGACACCCAGGAGAACAGCAGCATGATGCCGAGAAGCACGAAGAAGCCGGGCACCAGTACCGACGAAATGATGAGCAGGAGGTAGAGCGAGGGGATCGAGGTCCAGATCTCGATGAAGCGCTGGAAAAGCAAGTCGGTCCAGCCGCCGAAATATCCCTGCACGGCGCCCGCCGCGACGCCGATGACCGAAGAGATGATGGTCAGCGTGAGGCCGAACAGCACCGAGATGCGGAAACCGTAAATCAGCCGCGCCGCGATATCGCGTCCCTGATCGTCGGTGCCGACCCAATTGTACTCGAGATCCGCGCAACCCTTGCCGCCGACCTTCTCGGCGGCCGGCTTGCATTCCGCGTCGGTCAGCATCCAGGTCGGCTTGGAGGGTGCCGGCGTCGGCAAATTGAGATTGTGCGTGTCGTATGAATAGCGGATCGGCGGCCAATAGATCGCGCCACCCTTTTCGGCGATCAGTTTCTTCAAGTATGGATCGCGATAATCGGCCGCGGTCTCGAATTCGCCGCCGAACGCGGTCTCCGGATAGGTCACGAAGACCGGGAAATAGCTCTTGCCCTCAAGGCGGACCAAAAACGGCTTGTCGTTCGCCAGGAACTCGGCGAACAGCGTGACGACGAACAGCACCATGAAGATCCAGAACGCCACATAGCCGCGGCGATTGGCCTTGAAGTTCTGCCAGCGCCGCCAGTTGACCGGCGACACCTTGATTCCATGGCGTGACGGCGGCACCTCAAGGCCCATCACACCCACGGCCGTGATGTCGGGACTGCGGTCGGAGGTCCGGGCGTCCACCTCAAACCTCCCGCGTCTCAAAGTCGATGCGCGGGTCGACCCAGGTATAGGTGAGATCGGCCAGCAGATTTACCGCGAGACCGACCAGCGAGAAAATATACAGCGTGGCAAACACCACCGGATAGTCGCGATTAAGAACACTCTCGAAGCCGAGCAGGCCGAGCCCGTCGAGCGAGAAGATGGTCTCGATCAGCAGCGAGCCGGTGAAGAAGGCATGCACGAAGGCGCCGGGGAAGCCCGCGATCACGATCAGCATCGCATTGCGGAAGACGTGGCCATAAAGCACCTGCCGCGAGGTGCAGCCTTTGGCGCGCGCAGTCAGCACGTATTGCTTGCGGATCTCGTCGAGGAAAGAGTTTTTCGTCAGCAGCGTCATGGTGGCAAATGCCGCAAGCGCCATCGAGATGAGCGGCAGCACGAGGTGCCAGAAGTAGTCGAGGATCTTGGCGTACCATGGCAGCGCCGCGAAATAATCCGAGGTCAGCCCGCGCAGCGGGAAGACATCCCAGAACGAGCCGCCGGCGAACAGAACGATCAGCAGGATCGCGAACAGAAAGCCGGGAATCGCGTAGCCGATGATGATGAGGCTTGATGTCCAGGTATCGAACGGCGATCCGTCGGTCACCGCCTTGCGGATGCCGAGCGGGATCGAGATCAGATACGTGATCAGCGTCATGAAGATTCCGAGCGACATCGAGACCGGGAGCTTCTCCTTGACGAGCTGCAGCACGCTGACATCGCGGAAATAGCTCTTGCCGAAGTCGAAGGTCGCGTAATTCCACAGCATGATGCCGAAGCGCTGATAGGCCGGCTTATCGAAGCCGAACTGCTTCTCCAGGCTCTTGATGAATTCCGGATCGAGACCCTGCGCGCCACGATATTTCGAGTTCGTGTTGCCGGCGGCGCTGCTCTGCGCCTGGCCGCGCGCGCCGAAATCCCCGCCGGGTGAACCGGAGATGCGCGAGGTCGCCCCGGTGTCGGAGCCGGAGATCTGCGCGATCACGCGCTCGATCGGACCGCCCGGCGCAAATTGCACGACCACGAAAGACACGAACATGATCCCGAGCAAGGTCGGAATCATCAGCAGGATGCGGCGAATGAGGTAGGCGGCCATTATCTATTCAGACCTCTCGCAACCCAAGCCCTCTCGCGAGCCAAGTGCGGCGCGATGTTCCGCGTCAAAGCTTCGCGGCCTTCCCGGCATCGTACCACCAAGTCTCCGGAATACCGCGCGAAAACCCCGGCTTTTTCGGGGGAAATCCGAACACGTCCCAGTAGGCGATGCGGTGCGCGGCGAGATACCAGTGCGGAATCCAGTACCGCCCGGCACGGACAACACGGTCGAGCGCGCGGCACGCGACAACAAGCGCTGGGCGCGTCTCGGCAGCAAGGATTTTCTCGATCAGAGCGTCGACGACGGGATCGGCGATGCCGGCAAGATTTTGTGTTCCATTGACCCTGGCGGACTGCGAGGTGAAATAGTTGCGCAGCGAGTCGCCCGGCGTGGTGGAGAAGTTGAAACGCTCCACCGTGATGTCGAAGTCGAACTCGTCGACGCGCTTGCGATACTGCACCGGATCGACGATGCGCAGGGTCGCGTCGATGCCGAGCACGGCGAGATTCTTGATGAACGGCATGTGGTGCGGCTGGAACGTCGGCTCGTCGATCAGGAACTCGGCCGTGACCGGCGCGCCCTTGGCATCCATGCGCTTGCCGTCCTTGATCGGGTAACCGGCCTGCTGCAGGAGCTGCGAGGCTTTGCGCAAGAGATTGCGGTCCTGCCCAGAGCCGTCCGACACCGGCGGCAGATAGGGTTCGCCGAATACTTCATCGGCAACCTTGCCACGGAACGGTTCGAGCAATTCAAGCTCGGCCGGGCTCGGCTTGCCCTCCGCCATCATGTTCGAATTCTGAAACACCGAGACCGTGCGCTTGTAGGCGCCATACATGATGGTCTTGTTGGTCCACTCGAAGTCGAACGCGTTGATGAACGCCTCGCGCAGCTTCGGGTCCTTGAACTTCTCGCGCCGCGTGTTCATGAACCAGCCCTGCCCGCCCGATGGCGTATCGTCGGGCAGCACCGCGGTCTTGACGCGGCCATCCTTGAGGGCCGGAAAATCGTAGCGCGTCGCCCAGGTGCGGGCGGTGAATTCCTCGCGGAACAGATAGCTCTTGGCCGTAAAGCCCTCGAAGCCGACGTCGCGATCGCGGTAGAACTCGAAACGCACGGTATCGAAATTGTTCTGCCCGCGCATGATCGGCAGGTCCGCGCCCCACCAGTCCTTGACGCGATCGTATTCGATGTAGCGCCCGGCTTCGAACTTGCCGACCTTGTAGCCGCCCGAGCCGAGCGGCACCTCCAGCGTCGTCTCGTCGAAATTATGCGCCGCATAATAGGCGCGCGAGAAGATCGGCAAAGCGGCAACGAACAGCGGCACATCGCGCGCGCGCTTGGGCGCAAACGTCAGCACCACGGTCGTGTCGTCCTCAGCCTCGGCGGTCAGAAAATCGCGCGTGAGCTGACCGATGATCGGATGCCCCTTCGCTTTCAGGAGTTTCAACGAGAACGCGACATCCTGCGCGGTGAGTTTGCTGCCATCATGAAAGCGCGCCTCGGGGCGCAGCAGATACTTGTAAGTCAGCCGGTCGGCCGAGATGCGGACCGCACGCGCCGCAAGCCCATACATGCTGTCCGGCTCGTCGGAGGCCGACTGCATCAGCGTCGCAAAGGTCATCTGCATGCCCTGCGCGCTGTCGCCCTTCAGGATGTAGCTGTTGAGCGAATTGAAGGTGAGGAAGTTCTGATTGTATTGGCGCGACGGACCGATCTGCGAGAACAGTCCGCCCTTCGGCGCGTTCACGTTGACGTATTCGAGCTGTTTGAAGTCGGCCGGATATTTCAGATCGCCGAACGACGAGATGCCGTGGGTTTCGGTTTCGTCAGCGGAGAACGTAGACGTCGGGAGGGCGGCGGCACCGGCAAACGCGCCGGCGCCGAGGACGAGAGCCTCGCGGCGTGTGACGGACACTAGCGCGATCCCGTCTTGGCGGCGCGCTCAGCGTCCCACCACCAGATGGTCGGGAAGGCGGCGGCCGCGTACTGCGGCAGCTTCTCAGGGTGAGCGAAGCGATCCCAGCGCGCCGTGCGCTGGAATGGATAGGTCCACTGCGGCACCACGTAGTGGTTCCACAACAGCACGCGGTCGAGCGCCTTGGTGGCGGCGACCAGCTCGGCGCGATCCTTGGCGAAGATTATCCTGTCGATCAGCGTGTCGACGGCCGGATTCTTAATGCCGATATAGTTGCGCGAACCGGCCTGATCGGCGGCCTGCGAGCCCCAATAGGCGCGTTGCTCGTTGCCGGGCGAGAGGGACTGGCCCCACACCGTCGTGATGGCATCGTAGTCCCAGCTCCGCTCCCGATTGACGAATTGCGCTTCGTCCACAGTGCGCACCGTCACGGTCATACCGAGGCGTTCAAGCGAGGGTTTGTAGAACAGGAAGAAGCGCTCGCTGTTCGGATCAGAGGCGAGGAATTCGATCGAGAACGACTCGCCGGTCTTCGCGTTGGTGAGCTTCTGATTGCGCACCTCGTAGCCCGCTTCCTTGAGCAGCCGTAGCGCCTCACGCAGATTGGAACGCGAGTTCTCGGAGCCGGTGGGCGGATTGGCGTACGGCTTGGTGAAGACCTCGGCCGGCACCTTGTCGCGCAGAGTCTCAAGAATCTCCAACTCCTTGCCCTCGGGCAGTCCGGTTGCGGCGAGCTCACTGCCTTCGAAATAGCTTGCGATGCGCTTGTACTTGCCGAAGAAGAGCTGCTTGTTCATCTCCTCGAAGTCGAAGACATAGTTCATCGCCAGCCGCACGCGCGGATCCTTGAACTTGTCGCGCCGGGTGTTGAACACAAAGGCTTGCATAACGCCGCTCGAGCGGATCGGGAATTCTTCCTTGATGACGCGCTCGTTGAGCACGGCGGGGAAATCATACGAGGTCGCCCAGCTCTTGGCGGAATTCTCGGTTCGCCAGTCGAGCGCGTCGCCCTTGAAGGCTTCGAGCGCGACGGTGGAATCGCGGAAATACTCAAAACGCAGCTCGTCGAAATTGTCGCGCCCAATGTTGACGTTGAGGTCCCGGCCCCAATAGTCCTTCACGCGCTCGTACACGATGGTGCGGCCCGCGGTGAATTCCTTGATGCGGTAGGCGCCGGCGCCGAGCGGCACCTCCAGCGTCGTCGCCGAGACATCGCGCTTCTTGCCCGATGCATCGGTGCCCTCCCACCAATGCTTCGCCAGCACGTTGAGCTCACCAACGATCTGCGGCAGCTCGCGATTGCCAGGGCCGTCGAACGTGAAGACGATATCACGCTCCCCGCTCTTCTCGGCCTTGGTGACGTGACGGTAATAGGCCGAATATTGCGGGTGGTATTTCTGGTAGGCGTTCAGCGAGAAGATCACGTCTTCCGGCGTCACCGGCTTGCCGTCGTGCCACTTGGCGTTCGCCCGCAACCGATAGGTCACCGAGGAAAAGTCCGGCGGAAAGCTGACGGATTCGGCGAGAAGCCCATAGCCGGTGGCGACTTCGTCCATCGACGTCGTCATCAGCGTATCATGGATCAGGTCGATGCCGCCCGCGAGCGAACCCTTCACGCCGCCGACGACCGGATTGAAATTATCAAAGGAGCCGAACGCGCTCAGCCGCACGACGCCGGCCTTCGGGGCATTCGGGTTGACGTAGTCGAACTGCCGAAAGCCCGCCGGATACTTCAGATCGCCGAACAGCGAGAGCCCGTGCCGCCAATTGGCTTCCTCCGCGTGGGCCGGCCCGATGCCGAGTGTCGCGAACGGATCGACAGCGGCGGCGGGGACGGCGAGCGCGATGCTGCTGCGCAGAAGGGTACGGCGGGTCAATTTCACGGAGCAGCTCCAGTCGTGGCACCTACGAATTTCGTTGAATTATGTCAGTTTTCCGGTGCCACAACAGCACACCGCGTCACGGTGGCGTCATCAGCACGCACCGGAACCGCGCAAATCGTCGCATGGCCGCACGCACCGATAACGGCATATGCGGCCGGCGGTTTCACCGAATTCGAGATCAGCGGCGCATCGTTCACGGGCGCGCGCCGGCGTGACGCTACTTCTTTTGGCCCGCCGGAGCTTCGGCGGCCTTCGGCGGTGCGCCGGCATCGGCCGCCTTGGGCAGCGGCGCCGGGCTATCCGACTTGGAATTGAGGAACGCGATGACGTCAGCACGTTCGCCGCCGCGCGGCAGGCCGGTAAAGCTCATCTTGGTTCCGGGAACGAAAGCGCTCGGCTTGGTCAGGAAGGCGTTGAGGTCCTCAACGGTCCATTTCCCGCCCTTGCCCTTCATGCCGGCCGAATAATCGAACCCGCCTTCGGTACCTTTGGGGCGTCCGACGACGCCATAGAGGTTGGGGCCAACGCGGTTCGGCTCGCCCTTGCCGAAGGTATGGCAGGCGGCGCACTTCTTGGCGGCATTCGCGCCCTTGTCGACGCTGGCGCTGGCCAGCAGCTTCTCGATCGGCTCGTCGGGCTCGGCCTTCGCCTGTTCGCTGCCGGCCGCATGCTCCTTGACGGCAACCTCGAAGCCCGGCTTCGCGGGCTTGACCGGGTGGAACATGGCCTCCGCGCCGATATTCAGCGCGAGCAGGCACAGGCATGAAAACAGCAATGCGCCCAGGATCTTGTTGAGTTCGAAGGAGTCCATTTGCGGCTCGGCTTTTCGAGGCGGGAATTCAACGGGAATCGGCGCCGGAACGGCGCCTCTTGGCGCCGACACATAGCCGGTTTGCCGCCGGGCTGGCAACCCGTATAAGCGGCGCAGTCAATGACCCCAAGTCTCGTTTTCCGGAGGCCGATCGGGTCTGTGTCGAGGTTCGCCGGCCGGCAGGTTTTCCATGAACGTCCTGATCCTCATTCCGGCCCGCATGGCCTCGCACCGTCTGCCCGGCAAGCCGCTCGCCGACATCGGCGGGACGCCGATGATCGTGCACGTCATGCGCCGGGCGCAGGAGGCCGCCGTCGGACCGGTCGCGGTCGCGACCGACTCGCCGGAGATCGCCGCAGCGGTGACGGCGGCCGGCGGCCGCGCCGTGATGACGCGAAGCGACCATAGCAACGGCTCGGAGCGGATTTCCGAGGCCCTCGTGGCGCTCGACCCGGAGCACCACGCCAAGATCGTCGTCAACGTGCAGGGTGACTTTCCCACCCTCCAAGGCGAGGACGTGCGGCTCGCGCTCGGCCCGCTCGCCGACCCGGCCGTGGACATTTCCACCTTGGCCCTCGAGATCACCGATGAGACGGAACGAAACGATCCGAACGTCGTTAAGGCCATCTGCTCGGCCGTTTCACCGGGACGCTTTCGCGCACTCTACTTCACCCGCGCCACCGCGCCGACCGGCGACGGACCGCTCTACCACCACATCGGCCTCTATGCGTACCGCCGCGCCGCGCTGGAGCGGTTCGTGGCACTGCCGCCCTCGCCGCTTGAAAAGCAGGAGCGGCTGGAGCAATTGCGCGCGCTCGAAGCCGGAATGCGCATCGACGTCGCAATCACCAGGAACCCGATCTTCGGCGTCGACATGCCGGAGCATCTGCAAAAAGCGCGCGCACTATTAAAGCCGCGTGCTACGGGAAAATCATGAGCAAACTGAAAATCGCATTCCAGGGCGAGCCTGGCGCCAATTCCGACATTGCGTCCCGCGAAGTCTATCCCGACTGCGAGCCGATCCCGTGCGCGACCTTCGAGGATGCGCTCGCCGCAATCCAGAACGGCGAGGCCGAGCTTGGCATGATCCCGATCGAGAACTCGATCGCCGGGCGCGTCGCCGACATTCATCACCTGCTGCCGCACGCCAATCTGCACATCGTCGGCGAGCACTTCCTGCGCATCCAGTTCCACCTGATGGCGCCCAAGGGCGCGACCCTCAAGACGATCAAGACCGTCGAAAGCCACATCCACGCGATCGGCCAGTGCCGCCGCTTCATCCGCGAGCACGGCTACAAGGCCGTGATCGCCGCCGACACGGCGGGCGCCGCCATGCAGATCGCGAAGGCCGGCGACATCACGCGCGGCGCGCTCGCCCCGAAGCTCGCGGCCCAGATCTACGGTCTCGATGTCCTGGCCGAGAACGTCGAGGACGAAGATCACAACACCACGCGCTTCGTCATCCTGTCGCGCGAGGCCGCACGCGCACCAGCCGGCAACGGGCCGACGGTGACGACGTTCGTATTCCGGGTGCGCAACATTCCGGCCGCGCTCTACAAGGCGATGGGCGGGTTCGCCACCAATGGCGTGAACATGACCAAGCTCGAAAGCTACATGATCGAGGGCAATTTCTTCGCCACCATGTTCTATTCCGACGTCGAGGGTCACCCGGACGATCCGGCGCTCGCCCGCGCGCTGGACGAGTTGAAATTCTTCTCGCGCGAGCTGCGGATCCTCGGGGTTTATCCGGCCAGCAATTTCCGCGCGACATTCAAGGAAGAAAAGGATTGATCGTCCGTCCGGCAACGCTTTCCGACGTCGACGGCATTGCGCGCGCGCACGTGCAGGCCTGGCGCGAGAGCTACCGGCAGCTGATACCGCAGGCGACACTCGATGCCATCTCGGTCGAGAAGCGTGCCGCGCAGTGGCGACATACGCTCGGCAATCCGGATCGCCTGACGTTCATTGCCGAGGATGACGGCGTGGTGTGCGGTTTTGTATCCGGCGGCGGAATTCTGTGGAGCCGGCTGTCCACCGGCAGCGAAGTCTCGGCGCTTTATCTGCTTGATGCCGTGAAGCGGCGCGGGGTTGGCCGGGCATTGTTCCAAGCCGAGCTGACCACATTGGCCGGCTGCGGCTACGGATCCACCGGCCTTTGGGTGCTGACCGGGAATGGCCCGGCGCGCCGTTTCTACGAGACAATGGGCGGCCGGCCCGCCGAGACCCGGATCGACAGCATGGGCGGTCTCGCGCTCGACGAGGTCGCATACGTCTGGGACGATCTTGCGGCATATCGCGAATAGTGGACGCGGCAGAAAAATCCGGCTGCGCCCGGCTGCGATTCCGTTAAGCTATGCGTGGTGAAGCCATGCGTGGTGGCGCGCAGCAGGAGAAGACGCAACGATGGCAACAGAGCGCAAAGTCCGGCGAACCCTGCATTTCCGGTTCACGATGCCGTCAGGCGATCCGGCGCAGCTCCTCTCGTTCGTGAATGCATCCAAGCCGTTCTACGAGATGTTCGGCGGGACCGAAGTGCGCCTGATGCAGAACGTGGACGATCCGGGCAAATTCATCCAGGTGATCGAATACGAGGCGCCGGAATCCATGGAGATCAACCGCCAGCGCATCGCGAGCGACGTGCGGCTGCAGACCTACCTGCAGGCCTGGCGGGCGATGCTGCCGGGTGGCGTCGAGGTCGATGTTTTCAAGGATGTGGG
>JBBWZU010000011.1:0-41144 GCA_039649225.1 Hyphomicrobiales bacterium
AGGGCGAGCGCCCGCACCGGGCCGCCATGGCCGCGCAATTGCGCGTGCGCGGACGGCGTGCCGGCGAGCAGCACGGCAGCAAGGAGCGCGGAAACCCGAAAGATCATGAGCCAGAACGATATCGCTGCTGAACCAGCAGATTTGCCGCAAGTGTCAGGATCAATGTGGCGGTCATCAGGATGAACGCAATGGCGCCGCCGAACGGCCAATTGTTCTGCTGCACGAACTGGCCGTAGACCAGCGGCCCCATCATCTGGAAGCGCGGCCCGCCGAGCAGCACCGGCGTTGCGTAGGCGTTCATCGCCAGAATGAAGGTCAGGATGGTGCCGGCCAGAATGCCCGGCATGGCGAGCGGAAACAGAACGCGCCGCGCCATCTGCCAAGGCGTTGCGCCGAGATTGAAAGCCGCCTCCTCGACCGCGCGGTCGATGCCTTCGATGATGCTCTGCAGCGTCAGCACCATGAACGGCAGATTCACGGCCGTGATGCCGATAATGACCGCGAACTCCGTGAACATGATCTCGATCGGCGTCGTGATCGCCCCAATGCCCATCAGACTGGCGTTGATCACGCCCTTGTTGCCGAACGCCACCATCCAGCCCGCGGCTCGCACTGCGTTCCCGACGAACAGCGGCAGCACGACCAGCATGATCAGCACGTTCTTGTAGCGCGTGCGCGTGCGCGCCAGCACATAGGCGAGCGGAAAACCCATGGCCAGACAGATCACCGTGGTGATCAGCGCGATGCGCACGGTGCGCGTGAGCACGGCCGTATAGTAGACGTCGGTGAAAAACTTGACGTAGTTCTCGATGGTCAGCGCATCGACCATGAACTTGCCGGGCACGAACTGATTGAGGCTGTAACGAAACAGGATCGCCAGCGGAATCAGCAGCCCGACCGCGACATAGAGTGTCGCGGGGCCGACCAGACCCGCGGCGCTCAGCGTTGAAGTTCTTTCGGTGGTCAAGCTTTAAAGACCTTGTCCCACCACTCCTTCATGGCGGCGTCGTTCCTGGCGAGATAGCCGTAATCGAGATCGACCAGCCGCGACTGCTCTTCGGGCGTAAAGCCGATGCGCTGCTGCAGGTCCGGCGCGACGGTCGCGCCGCTCACGGTCGGATTGTAGCCCATGTCGATCGCAAAGTTCTCCTGCGCGCTCTTTTCCAGCATCGCGTTCATGTAGGCGTAGCCGCCCTCTTTGTTGGGCGCATTCTTCGGGATGACGAAGCCAGAAACGTACATCGGCACGCCTTCGGCGGGCGCTACCGATTCCACGCTGATGCCGGCGTTCTGCCACTGCACGGCGCGCGCCTTCCACATCACGCCGATGCCGATCTCCTCGGTCTTGAGCGCCTGCGCGAAGACTTCGTTAGTCGGGTAGACGCGGCAACCGGCTTTCTTTGCCTCCATCAGCACGGCCTTGCCGGGCTCGAGATCGCTCACCTTGCCGCCCGCGGCGAGCGAAGCCGCGACCATCACGTACTGATACTGGATGTCGATGACGCCCATCTTGCTGCCGTGCTTGGGATCGAATGCATCCTTGAAGCTCTTCGGCGCGGGCGTGATCATCTTCGGGTTATAGACGACGACCTTGCCCGAATAGATGTGGCCGACACCGTAGGGATATTTCATCGCCGGAAGGATGTTCTTGGCGTTCGGCATCTTGGCGTAATCGATCTGCTCCAGCACGCCCGCCTCGTTCATCTCATACATGTTGGCGGCCGAAAGGCCCTGGATGTCGCTGGTGCCGCGCGGCAGGCGTTTCTCGGCCAGCATCTTGGTGCGGCGCGCCGTATCGGCGGCCTGATCCTGCGCGACCTCGTAGCCCTTCGGCTTGAGCAGCGGGTCTTCGATGTTCTTGGCGAGCAGCCTGGCGTAGTCGCCGCCCCAGGTGCCGATCACGACGCGCCCGCCCTCAGCCCATGCCTCACCACGCAAAAATGCCGGCAGCGCGACTGCGCCGGCGCCCAAACCCTTGAGCGCCGTGCGGCGCGACACTGTCCCATTGCTTGCCATGTTCATCCCTCCGTTATGTTCGGTTCACTCTGTCTGGTCCGCTCTGTCTATTTCACTGCTGTGCAAAAACCATTCCGGCATCGCGGCGCCAGCCGACCTCGACGGCATCGCCCACATTGGGTATCGCGGCGCCGCCCCGGTTCGGGAGTTGCACCACCACCCGGTCGGCCGGCGACAGGCGCACATGCAATTCCAGCACGGCGCCCAAGTATGAGACGAATTCGACCTTGCCGGGCAGGCGATTGTCCTGAGTTCCGGCATCGAGGCTAAGGCGCTCCGGACGCAGCGCGAGCACCGCCGTGCCCGGCATGGCATCGTGGCGGCACTGCAGGCTTAAGCCCCCCGCGGTGTCGAACTGGCCCGGCGTGCTGACGCGGCCGTCGAGAAACGTGCTGCGCCCGACGAAGGCCGCAACGAAGCGATCCGCCGGATGTTCGTAAAGATCACGCTGGCTGCCGATCTGGCGGATTTCTCCGTCCGCCATGACGACGAGACGATCCGCGACCGTCAGCGCCTCTTCCTGATCGTGCGTCACCATGATGGTGGTGAGGCCGAGCTGGCGCTGCAGTTCGCGGATCTCGATCCGTACCTCCTCGCGCAACTTGGCATCGAGATTTGACAGCGGCTCATCGAGCAGCAGAACGTCGGGCCGCACCGCCAGCGCCCGCGCCAGCGCGACGCGCTGCTGCTGCCCGCCCGACAGCTGGCGCGGCAGACGCTCCGCATAGCCATCGAGCCGCACCATACGCAGCACTTCTTTCGCACGCGCGGCGATCTCGGGTTTTGAAATCTTGCGCATCTCCAGTCCGAACGCGACGTTCTCGGCAACCGTCATATGCGGAAACAGCGCGTAGCTCTGGAACACCATGCCGGTGTTGCGGCGCCAGGGCGGCAGATAGGTGACGTCGGTCCCACCGATCGTCGCACGGCCGCCGCTCGGCTCCACGAAACCCGCGATCATGCGCAGCGTCGTGGTCTTGCCGCAGCCGGAGGGCCCGAGCAGCACCAGAAATTCGCCATCGGCGACATCGAGCGTCGCGCCCGCAACGGCGATCTGATCGCCATAGTGTTTCGATAGATTGGTGAGCTGGAGCCGCGCCATGTTTGCTCAGACCACTCTGCTGATTTTCACATAGCGGTCGGTCAGCATCATCGCGGTGCCGATCAGCACGATCTGCATCACCGAAACGGCCGCAACGGTCGGATCGATCTTCCATTCCAGATATTGCAGGATCGCGATCGGCAGCGTGGTGCGTCCGGCGCCGACCAGAAACAGGCTCATTTCCAGGTTGCCGAACGACGTCACGAAGCCGAACAGTGCGCCCGCCACGATGCCCGGCCGGATCGACGGCAGCGTCACGCGGCGGAATGTCGTCCACGGCCCGGCACCGAGATTTTTCGCCGCTTCCTCGATCGCAGGATCAAAACCCGCAAGGCTCGCCGACACCAGCCGCGCCGCCCACGGGATCACGATCAGCGCATGCGCGGCAACCAGGCCCGACGTCGAGCCGAGCAGCGGCAAACCGGTCGCGATCTCGGTTTCGATCTGGAACACGTAGATCGAGGTGCCGAGCACGACGCCGGGGACTATCAGCGGCATCAGCATCAGGGCGCTGACGACGGCGCGCCCGCGAAAGCGCCGGCGCGCGATCGCAAGGCTGGCCGGCACCGCGAGTGCGAGCCCGATCAGCGTTGCGGCTACTCCGACTTGGGCGCTCAAGATGAATCCGCCGACGAAGCTCTTGTTGTTCAGCACGGCGCCGAACCATTGCAGCGAGTAACCCTCGGGCGGAAACGAGGGGATTTCCTGACGGAAGAATGCAAGCCACGTGACCAGCAGCAGCGGCAACAGAATGAAGCCGAGCGAAAAGCCCGCCGTGCCGTTGAGCGCCCACCGGCCCAGCGACAGACGCCGCCGCGGCGCGCTTGCCAGCACCGCGGTTCTCTCGTGGGCCACAACGGACGTCATCGTCAGTGCAGCACGTTCTTGTGGAACTTGCCGCCCTTCATGATGGCGGCGAGATGCTTGCCCTGCTCCTGGAACAGCCCGAGGTTCTTGAGCGGATCGCCGTCAATCAACAGCAAGTCGGCGAAAGCGCCGGCCTTGAGGGTACCGAGCTTGCCCTCCTGGCGAATGATCTGTGCGCCGATGGTGGTGGCGGAGCGGATGATCTCGAGCGGGGACAGAACCTCGCTGCGGATCATGAATTCGCGGCTTTCCTCCACCTGCAGCGCGCCGAGCAGATCGGTGCCGTAGCCGACCGGAACGCCGGCCCGTTTGCAGACTTCGAGCGAGCGCAATCCGCCATCGATCACCAGATCGTTCTTGGCCAGCATATCGCTGCTCATGCCGTATTCGGCCGCGCGCTCCTTCATGGCGTAGTAGGCGACGAGGTTCGCCACCATGAACATGCCCTTTTCGGCCATCAGCCTGGCGGTGGAGTCATTGATCAGATTGCCATGCTCGATGACGCGCACACCGCCATGCGCGGCGCGCGTGATCGCTTCCGGCGTATAGGCATGGGCGCAAACATAGCGGCCGAAGGCGTTCGCCTCCTGCACGGCGGCGGCGACCTCGGCGGGCGAGAATTGAAGGCTGTCGAGCGGGTCGTAGGGCGAGGCAACGCCGCCCGACATCATGATCTTGATGTGATCGACGCCCTGGCGCATCTGCTCGCGCGTCGCCTTGAGCATTTCCGACACGCCATCCGACTGGCGCATGCCGAACCGCATGGCGTCGCAACAGTGGCAGCGCACGCCGAAATCGGTGCGGCGGCGCGGATCGCTGTGGCCGCCGGTCGGCCCGATCGCGGCGCCCGCGATGAACAGGCGGGGTCCGGGAATGTCGCCCTGCTCGACGGCGGTCTTCAGGCCCCAGTCGGCGCCGCCGGTGTCGCGCACGGTGGTAAAGCCGCGATTGATCATGCCGAGCATCAGCCGCGCGGCGCGCGCGGTCATCAAGGTCAGCGGTATGGATTCAAGGTAGCGGATATTGACTTCGCTTAAGGTCACATGGACATGGCTGTCGATCAGGCCCGGCATCATGGTGCGCCCGCCGCAATCGACCACGCCGGCTTTCTCGGACTTGATCGGCTTGTCGGAGACCTCACGGACAATGTCGCCTTCGACCAGCAGCTCATGCCCGCCCTGCAGCGCGCCGACCTCCGGCTCGAGGAGCTGAAAATTCCGAAACAGCAATTGCGACATCATGACCCTCCGTGACGGTCCAATAGGACAACGTTGCGAGGGACCGCACAAGAGCGGGATGTGGGCAATGCGCGATGCCAATCGCGGCAGCGGGACCGGCAAGCCACCCGCCGTTTCTTATATCCTTGGTTGAGATATCCTGGTTCAGCTTGAGGCCCGGCGGAGCTACTCCGCCGGGGCCATGACCGGCACGTGCGCCTCGCCGTGCTGCTTGAGCGGACGATTGCCCGCCAATGCGCGTAACAGCACGTAGAACACCGGCGTCAGGAAGATGCCGAACAGCGTCACGCCGATCATGCCGGAGAACACCGCGACGCCCATGGCGCGGCGCATCTCCGCGCCGGCCCCGGTCGAGGTGACCAGCGGCAGCACGCCCATGATGAAGGCGAGCGACGTCATCAGGATCGGCCGCAACCGCAACCGGCTGGCCTCGATGGCGGCCTTGATCGGCGTGCGGCCGCCGAATTCGAGCTCGCGCGCGAACTCCACGATCAGGATGGCGTTCTTGGCCGACAGTCCGACCAGCACGATCAGGCCGATCTGGGTGAAGATGTTGTTGTCGCCCTTGATGAGCCAGACGCCGGTCATCGCGGCAAGCAGGCCCATCGGCACGATCATCAGGATTGCCAGCGGCAATGTCAGGCTCTCATACAGCGCCGCCAGGACCAGGAACACTAGCAGGATCGCGAGCGGGAACAGCAGCACCGCCGAATTGCCGGCGAGGATTTCCTGATAGGTCAGATCGGTCCACTCGAAGTCGAAGCCGTTCGGCAGGGTGTCGGCGGCGACCCGCGCGATCGCGGCCTGGGCCTGGCCCGAGGAGAAGCCCGGCGCCGCGCCGCCATTGATGTCGGCGGCAAGGAAGCCGTTGTAGCGCATCGCACGCTCTGGCCCGGCGCTCTGGCGCACCTTCAACAGCGCGGACAGCGGGATCATCTCGCCACTGGCCGAGCGAACCTTGAGCTGCCCGACGTCGTCGGCGCGCGCGCGGTATTTCGCATCCGCCTGAACGCGGACCGAATAGGTGCGACCGAATTTGTTGAAGTCATTGACATAGAGCGAGCCGAGATAGATCTGCATCGTCTCGAACACGTCGGTGACGGCGACGCCGAGCTGACGCGCCTTGGTCCGGTCGATGTCGGCGTAGAGCTGCGGCACGTTGACCTGATAGCCGGAGAATATGCCGGCCAGCTCGGGCGTGGCGCGCGCCTTGGCGAGGAATGCCTTGGTGGCGTCATCCAGCGCCTCATAGCCGCGCCCGACGCGATCCTCGATCTGCAGCTTGAAGCCGCCGATGGTGCCGATGCCCTGCACGGGCGGCGGCGGAAACATCGCGATGAAGGCTTCCTTGATGCCGGCGAACTTCTTGTTCAGCTCTCCGGCGATGGCAAAGCCCGAGAGGCCGGGCGTCTTGCGCTCCTCGAACGGCTTCAAGGTGACGAACACGATGCCGGCATTGGAGCTGTTGGTAAAGCCGTTGATCGACAGGCCGGGAAACGCGACCGCGCTCTCGATGCCGGGCTGCCTGAGCGCGATATCGCTCATGCGGCGGATGACGTCCTCGGTGCGGTCGAGCGTCGCGCCGTCGGGCAACTGGGCAAAGCCGACCAGGTACTGCTTGTCCTGGCTCGGCACGAAGCCGCCCGGCACCGCGCGGAACATGAAGAACGTGACGCCGACAAGCGCGAGGTAGATGCCCATCATCACGGCCTTGCGCGAGATGACGCGGCGGACGCCGCCGCTATAGGCATCCGAGCTCACCCGGAACGCACGATTGAAGCCGCGGAAGAACCAGCCGAACAGTTTGTCCATCACGCGCGTCAGGATGTCCTTCGGCGCGTCATGCGACTTGAGCAGCAACGCGGCGAGCGCCGGGGAAAGCGTCAGCGAATTGATGGCCGAGATCACGGTCGAGATCGCGATGGTGAGGGCGAACTGCCGGTAAAACTGTCCGGTGAGGCCGCTGGTGAAGGCGAGCGGCACGAACACCGCGACCAGCACCAGCGCGATTGCGACGATCGGGCCGGACACCTCGCTCATCGCCTGATAGGTCGCCTCGCGCGGCTTGAGCCCGTTCTCGATGTTGCGCTCGACGTTCTCCACCACGACGATCGCGTCGTCGACCACGATGCCGATCGCCAGCACCAGCCCGAACAGGCTGAGCGCGTTAATCGAGAAACCGAACACGTACATCACCGCGAATGTGCCGATGATCGAGATCGGCACCGACAGCAGCGGAATGATCGAAGCGCGCCAGGTCTGCAGGAACAGAATGACCACCACCACGACCAGCGCGATCGCCTCGAGTAGCGTTTCCACGACGGCCTCGATGGAGGCGCGAATGAACTGCGTCGGGTCGTAGACGATCTGGAATTCGATGCCTTCCGGCATGTTCTTCTTCAGCTCGGCCATCGTCTTGCGAACATTGTCCGAGATCGCGAGCGCATTCGAACCGGGGGCCTGGAAGATACCGATCGCGGCTGCGGCCTTGTTGTCGAGCAGCGAACGCAACGAATACTGGGACGCGCCAAGCTCGATGCGCGCGATGTCGCGCAGCCGCGTGATCTCGCCATTGGCGCCGGTCTTGACCACGATGTCGCCGAAATCCTCCTCGCTCTGCAGGCGGCCCTGCGCGTTGATCGAAAGCTGCAGATCGATGCCCGGCATGTTGGGCGCGGCACCGACCACGCCGGCGGCGGCCTGCACGTTCTGCGCCTGGATTTCCTTGATCACGTCATTCGCCGACAGGCCGCGCTCGGCGACCTTCTGCGGATCGAGCCAGACGCGCATCGAATAATCGCCGCCGCCGAACAGCTGCACGTCGCCGACACCGGCGATGCGCGCCAGCCGGTCCTTGACGTTAAGCAGCGCGTAGTTGCGCAGATAGGTCGTATCGTAGCGGTTGTTCGGCGAGAGCAAGTGCACGACCATCGTGAGGTCGGGCGAGCTCTTGACCGTCGTGATCCCGAGACGGCGCACCTCCTCGGGCAGCCGCGCCTCGGCCTGCGAGACGCGGTTCTGCACCAGTTGCTGCGCCTTGTCGGGATCGGTGCCGAGCTTGAACGTGACCGTGAGGGTCATCAGCCCGTCGGTCGTCGCCTGGCTGCCCATGTAGAGCATGCCCTCGACACCGTTGATCTGCTCCTCGATCGGCGTCGCCACGGTCTCGGCAATGACCTTCGGGTTGGCGCCGGGATATTGCGCGCGGACGACGACCGACGGCGGCACCACCTCGGGATATTCCGAGATCGGCATCGCGCGCAGCGCCAGTAGACCGGCGACGAAAATGAGGACCGAAATGACGCCGGCGAAAATCGGCCGATCGATGAAAAATTTGGAGAGGTTCATTGCGGTGCCCCGAAACGCTCGTTTCCTATGGTGTCAACTTTGAAAATCAGTTCTGCGCCTGCAGCTCGGAGCGCGCGTCCATGCGCACCACCTGCGGCACGACCACCGCACCAGGACGGATGCGCTGCAATCCGTTCACGACGATGCGCTCGCCGGATTTGAGACCGCTGGTGACGACGCGAAGGTTGTCAACGTTGGCGCCGAGCGTGACTTCGCGATATTCCGCCTTGTTGTCCGCGCTGACGACCAGCACGAACTTCTTGTTCTGGTCGGTGCCGATCGCCCGTTCGTTTACCATCAGGGCGGGCTCGGCCTTCGGCTGGCCCATGCGCAGGCGGGTAAATTGCCCGGGGATCAGCCGGCCGTCGGCATTGCCGAACACCGCGCGGACCCGCACCGTGCCGCTGCGCGCATCGACCTGATTGTCGATGAGCTGCAATTTGCCCTCGAACGATTCATCGCTGGTGGCGGTGCTCATGCGCACCGGAATACGACCGACCTCGCTCACGGCGTTCTGATCCGCCAATGTCTTGAGCGCGCGCGTCACCACCTGCTCGTCGGCGTTGAAGCTCGCGTAGATCGGATTGACCGAAACCAGCGTGGTCAGCACCGGGGCGCCGGGGCCCGCGGCGACAAGATTGCCGACGGTCACTTCCAGCCGGCCGACGCGGCCGGTCACCGGCGCGCGCACCTCCGTGTAGTCGAGATTGAGCCTGGCGGTCTGCAGCGCGGCCTTGGCGGCGCGCACATTGGCTTCCGCCTCGCGCTGCGCGTTGACGCGCTGATCGAGCTCGCGCTGCGAGATGATGCGCGATCCGGACAATTTCTCGCCGCGCTCGACGTCGCTTTTCGTCAGCTCCACGCGGGCCTCGGCCGCCGCCACCTGGGCTTCGTTGCGATCGACCTCGGCCGCGTAGGTCGCCGGATCGATGGTGATGAGGAGATCGTCCTTGTTGACCAGCGCGCCCTCGCGGAAGTGGACCGCCAGCAGCGCGCCCGCAACGCGCGAACGCACCTCGACGCGCTCGATCGCCTCAAGACGGCCGGAGAACTCATCCCAGACCGCGACATCGCGCTGTTCGACCAGCGCGACGGACACCGGCGTTGCCGGCGGCACCTGACCTGCCGGGGCCTGCGCCTGCGCCTTCTGGCTGCGCATGGCGAAGTAGGTGCCGGCGCTACCGGCCAGCACGACGGCGATGACGGCAAAGACCCAGAGACTGCGATTTTTCACGAGAGAACTCCTTACGGCCTCAGGCCGGCATGGGATGAAGAGTGGAAGCGGACAGCCGTGACGCCGCGGTCGCGGCAAAAAACGTGATGGCGCATTCGCGCAACGCGGCAGCCCATGGCTTGCCGGTGCTTTCGGGACACGCGAGCGCGCAGGGCCAGCCGGTCGGCGCAGTCAACACGTCCTGCTGCACCGGGACACCCGATTCGCGTAGCCGGCGCGCATAGCGCTGACTTTCATCGCGCATCGGATCGTCCTGCGCGGTCAGCACCAACGCGGGCGCAAGACCCGCAAGCCGAATGGAATTGAGCGGCGCCGCGTAAGGATGCGCAGCCTTCTCGGGCGAACCGAGATATTGGTGCCAGCCGTCCGCCCACCGGCAGCCGACCGGCCCCGCGTCCGCGCTGCGGATCGAGCACGTCCCCATCAGAGGATCGAGCATCGGCGAGATCAGGATCTGCCCGGCGAGCAGCCCCGGATGGCGATCACGGGCAAGAAGCGCGAGGCCCGCCGCCAGATTGCCGCCAGCCTCCTCGCCGGCGACGAAGATCTGCGACTTCTTGGCGGCCCAGCGAACACGATTCTGATGCAGGGCATTGAGAACCGCGAGCGTCGCGCGTAGCGCGTCAGGGAATATGTGGGCCGGCGCGAGCGGATAGTCGGCCGAGACGACGATTGCGCCGGCCTCGGCCAGCAACGATGCAACAAGCCGCCCGCTCTCGAGCGTACCGCCGACAAACGCACCGGCGTGCAGATGCAGCACCAGCGGCGGCGTTCCGCCGCGCTGCCGCTTGCCGTAGACGCGCACGGCGACTGACGCCGCCGCGCCAACCTCGATGCTGTCTTCTGTCCACGTCGTCGCCATGGCGAATGCCCATCCGGCACAATATCTGCCGCGATGCAGCGAGATTTGGGGGATGCGGGTTTCTCGGATAAGGGGTCGCCAAAGAGCCTCATTGTTTCTATATATGAACAATCAATACAGCTGATGCATAGAATTTGCCTACGAAAACCAAATATGCCCTCAAGTTGCCTTCGCGTCTTGTGTAACCCGGCGGCGGTTAGCACGGTTTTGCTGCGTTGCAGCGCCTAGGATGAAGAAAGGCCCCACGATGGATCACATGGCCGCCATGCGGGCATTCGTCCGGGTCGTCGAGGTCGGCACCTTCACGCGCGCCGCACAGTTGCTCAACATTCCCAAGCCGACGCTGAGCAAACTGATCCAGGGGCTGGAGGCGCACCTTCGCACCCGGCTGTTGAACCGGACGACGCGCCGCGTGACCGTCACGGCCGACGGCGCCGCCTATTATGAGCGTGTCATCAGCATCCTGGCGGATGTGGATGAGCTCGACGGCAGCATGACGCTGTCGCAGGCCAGCCCCAAGGGAAAGCTGCGCATCGATGTCGGCACATCATTAGCATTATTGATCATCATCCCGGCGCTGCCGGACTTCCATGCGCGCTATCCGGACATCCAGATCGACCTTGGGGTCTCCGACCGGCCGGTCGATCTCTTGACCGAGAACGTCGATTGCGTCCTGCGCGCCGGCACGCTCACCGACCAATCGCTGATCGCCCGGCGGATCGGGGAATTCCGCTTCATGACCTGCGCGGCGCCGTCTTATCTCGCCCGCTACGGCGAGCCGCGCCATCCGGCCGAACTGGAGAAGGACCACCACATGGTGGGGTTTTTTCATGCCAGCACCGGGCGGCCGCATCCGTTCAGCTTTGCGCAGGATGAAGAACAACATGAGGTCACGCCGCGCTACGTCCTGTCGGTCAACGACAGCAGCGCCTATGTGGCGGCGGCGCTGGCGGGGCTGGGTGTGTGCGCGGCGCCGACCTTCATGCTGGAAGAACACGTCAAGCGCGGGACGTTGCGGCCCCTGCTCGCGCGCTGGACCCTGGATACCGTGCCGCTCTATGTCGTCTATCCGCCCAACCGGCACCTCAGCACCAAGCTGCGCGTCTTCGTCGACTGGGTGGCGGATTTGTTCGCCAGCGAGAGAGGACGGCTGCAGGCGGCGGCGACATGAGTCTTGAGTCTTCAGTTTTGCGTCCGACAGTGTGGCTCATTTCCCTCAAGGCGCGCGAAATGCGTACGGACCCTGAAACCACGTGGCGGCGTGCGCGTTGTGACCGTTTCGCGGATCGCAATCCGGATCGCAAATGTCCAACGACTCAGCCCGGCCCGACTTGACGTTACGTATCGCGCAACACCGCGCCATGTCGGACGCCTATCGGACCCGCGCACAGGCGACCCACGACGATCTCTTGCGTAAAGTTTATTCGGGCCTGGCGGCAACCTACGAGAACATGGCGCGCGTCATCGAGCAGACGACCTTGCGCATCGAGAGCATCGAGGCGACGACCGCGCGGGCACGGGAGTCGATCGCTGTCGCGGAGCCTGACAACACAGATAATCCGGGCGCCGTAGCGTAAGCTGCGCCAACCGGAAAGGCCCGCTTTGTCGCGCGGCTGAACCTCCTCAGAAATGTAAAAGCTGAGGGGTACACGTTCTCACGATGCATCACGAGCTTCGGACGCGGCGCGCTAGGCTTCAGGCGCCGGCCACCAACCAGCGTGAACGGTTCTCCTCGACTACGGTCCGGCCGGCGGGCGACGGCGGAGCCTTCCGCCCTTCGAGACTGAGAAGATATTGCTTCGCCTCCAGCCCCCCGGCGAAGCCGGTCAACTTGCCGCTCGACCCGAGGACGCGGTGGCAAGGCGCGATGATGGAGATTGGATTGCGTCCATTCGCGGCGCCGACCGCGCGCGACGCCTCGGGCTTGCCGAGTTGCTGTGCGATCGCAGCATAGGTTCGCGTTTCCCCAAAAGGAATCGCCAACAGTGCTTTCCAGACGCTCTTCTGAAATTCGGTCCCCTTGAAATCGAGCGGCACCGTAAACCGCTTCAACCTGCCGCCGAAATACTCTCCGAGCTGCCGCGCGGTTTCGAGCAGGAGCTTGTTCGCAGGAGCCTCGGTCATCGGTCCAAGCGGTACGCGGCGCGGATTTTCCTTCTCCCACAAGATGGCAGCAAGGCCCTTCTCGTTCGCGACGAGCTTGAGTTTTCCGACCGGCGAGCTGATCACTTTGTATTCGTAAGCCATGAGACCCTCCGCGGTTTACCGACGGCACCGGAATGTCTCATCTCAACCTGCTGGGAGCCACCCGATTCCCGCCCCTCAATGCCCGAGTGGTTTGCGCAATGAAAGATCGCGATGCCGTTCAGCTGTGCAACGGCGCGGTTTCGCTTTCGCTTTCTGGCTCGGGACTCTTTTTCTCCAGATTGATCGGAGCGCTGCCGAGATCAGCGGCGGCGAGCAGCACGGAAAGTTTCTTGCGCGCCAGGAACATGCGCGACTTGACGGTGTTCTCGGGAATCTTGGCCAAGATCGCGGCTTCCTTGACCGACTTGTCGCGATAGTAAACCAGCTCGATGAGCATCGCCTGTTCGGCCGGAAGAGCGGCAAGACATCGCCGCAGATAGCGCGCCGAGTCCTTGTGCTCGCACGCGTCGTCCGGTCCGGCGGTCGGATCGGCAACGGACGCCGTCACAATGTCATCCATCGCCTCGGTGGCAACGCTCCGGCGCTGGCGGGCCGAGAGTGCCTTGTAGCGCGCGATCGCCAGCAACCAGGTCGCGACCGAGGACCGGTTCTCGAAATGGGGCGCCTGCTGCCAGGCGGCAAAGAACGTATCGCTGACCAGGTCCTCCACCAGGTTCCGGTCGCCGGCGAAGCGCAGAACGAACCGCGCGATACGCGCATGGTGGCGCGTCACCAGAGTTCGCAGCGCCGCTTCCTCGCCGCGCGCCATCTTCCTGATCAGCGCCTCGTCCGAAGGCTCGGTTTCGCGTCCGCCGCCGATGGGCGCGGAACTACCGGGCATTGAGTGGATAAAGGCCATACTCATCAGTCCCTCCTCCGTGGCATGCCGCTGTTAGTAAGCGATCACGGACAAGGGCGATGTGACGCCAGTCACAGAACGGCGTTTCGTGCGGAGTGGGCAGGCTTCAACTACAAATTATAAAAGCGCGGCCTTGCGGCCGCGCTTTTATGTCTTGGTCCTGATCCCTTAATTGCAGATGATGACCGAGGGGCCACGCGGGGGATCATAGGTGCAGCACCACTTTCCGGCTGCATTCTGGATGCGCGACTCGCACAGCGGGCTTACTCCCATGCCCGAGCGCGCCGTGGACTGGGGCGCCGCGCGCGGGGCAGCCGGACGGACAGGTGTCCGCACGACGTCCTCATCGCGCGGCCGCCGCGCCCGCTGCTCTTCACGCCGTTCAATCGAGGCGCGCTCACGCCGCTCCTTGGCGCGCTCAGCCTTGCTGTTGCGCGGATGCTCGCGCTCGATCGCCACGCAGGTGTCATCCTGGGCACGGAACCCGCGCCCGCAGGTGAGCGGACAGACCCGCTCGTCATGGCCGCGCAAGGCGGACAGCGTTGCGGACGACGGCTCTTTGTCGTTGAGCGAAGCCTTGGCGTAGCGATTGAAGCGGCCGACGGCGGCACGAGAAGACTGTCCCCAACTCCCGTCGGCATCGCCGCTCGAGCAGCCAAGCCGGATCAATTCGAGCTGCGTGTTGCGCACGAGTTCCGGATCGCCGGCCTCTGAAGCCGGGGGCGTCGTTGTGGACTCCGGCAGCGCCGCGATGACGGCGGAAGGCGCCGGCGGCGCGGTTGCAAGCGCCGGGGGAACGAAAGGCGGAACGGCCGGAGCCGCCTGTGGCGGAGCCGGTGCCGGCGTCAGCGAAGGCCCGGGCGGCGCCGATTCCACCACCGTGACCTGCCGGCTCGGCGCGCACAGGCGGCGCTCGGCAAGCTTGGCCAGATCGACGAAAATGCCGCTCGGGAAACGCGCCAGATAGGCACGGGTCGACTCGCACTCGTTGGCGGATTGCGCCGCATTCCAGAACGCGACATCGAACGCACGGTCGTCGCCTTGCGGCACCACGGACGAGGGCGTCTTGGCGGCCTGCTCGGGAACCGAGGCATCGCTGATCACAGTGGGCGCCGCGGAGGCAAAATAGAACGTGCGCGACATATCGCTGAGCTGCTGCGGGCGCTGGGAATTGTTGGTGGCGCGGCGCACGTCAGCCGAGACCTCCTTGAGCATGACCGACACTTCCACGGCCGGCCGCGGCAGGTTCTTGATCAGGGAGGCCGTGAACGGACTGTTGCGGTCGTTGCCATCGGCGGCCACTTGCCCGGGCGCTGCGGCGAACGCAATCAAGGTGTCGCGGCTGGTCGGCTCGATGCGGGCAAGGCCGCGCCCCAGATTGGCGCTTCGCTTTGTCACCTCGAGGCCGCGCCGCAGATTTTCTGCCAGCGGGTTGTTGCGGCACGCATCCAGGAACACGAGGTTCACGGCCGTCTTGGATTCCATCAGGCGCACGATCGCCTCGAGGCCGATGGTCTCCGATGACATCAGAAATTCGTTCTCCAGCTTGGCATTGATCGAGACAAGATAGTTCTTGTCGTTCAGCTGCAGTCCGTGCCCGGCGTAGAAGAACAGCCCGACATCCGCCCCATCCAGGGCGCGCGCGAACTTCTCGATCGTGACCGCAAAGTTCTGCTGGTCGAGATCGAGCCCGAGCTCGACCTCGAAACCGAGCTTCTTCAAGGTCTCGGCCATGTCGGATGCGTCGTTGCGCGGGTTGCGCAGGCTCGCGGCATTCGAATAGGCCGAGTTGCCGACCACCAGCGCAACACGCCGGTCGGCGTGCGCCGCAGATGCGGTCACCAGCGCAAGCGCAAAGCCCGCCAAGATCATCAAACGCGTCAACATTGTCATCTCCTTGCCGTCGCCGGCCTCATCGCACAGAGCAGCTTCATGTCCGCATTCCCCGGACTGTCGCACTAATGGCGCCGCCCCATGCCGAAAAACATCCTGCCGCCGAAGCCTCCGCCGTACGTCCCCATCATCATCGGGGGACCTGCGGCCGGTGGCGGTGCAGCCATCGTCTCGACCGCCTGGTGCCGGCGCCGCTGCGGCCGCTCCGCCTTGCGCGACCGCGGCTCGTGCTTGATGGCGACGCAAGTATCGCCGTGAGCCTGCATGCCGCGCCCGCATTCCAACGGGCAGACGCGGCCATTCTGCTTTTGCAGTGCCGCGATTGCTGCATCGGACGGCGCCTCAAGATCAAGCTTCACGCGCGCGGCCCGGCTGAAACGGCGCAATCCCTCGCGAGTTGCGCTGTTCCATTTGCCGTCGGCATTGCTCGGGCCGCAGCCCAGCCGATAGAGCTCAAGCTGAACAGTACGTGCCATATCCTGCGCGCCGGGACCGGTCGCCCGGACCGCGGGCGGTGCGGCCGTCACAGGCTCAGGCAGCGCGGCCAGGACAGCGCCGCCGGCGGGACGGCTGGCGGCCGGCACAGTGGTGGTAGCCGGCACGAATGCTGTTGAGCTCACGGCCGGCTGTGCCGGCACGACCGGCGGCGAAGCGGGCGTAAGCGGAACCGCGACTGTCTCCGGCCTGTCGGCTAGCTCTGCGACAGCCACCTTGCGCGGCGCGCCGCACAGCCGCCGTTCCGACAGCTTGCCAAGCTCGATGAAAATTCCGGTGGGAAAACGCTGCAGATAGGCGCGCACGGCATCGCAATCATTGGCGGTTTGGGCCGCGTTCCAGAACGCGACGTCGAACGCGCGGTCATCGGTCTGCGCGACCGGGGGCAGCGCCGGGATCGGCGCCTTGGCGGCCTGCTCGGGCGCGGAGGCATCGCTGATGACAGTGGGCGCCGCGGAGGCAAAATAGAACGTGCGCGACATGTCGCTGAGCTGCTGCGGGCGCTGCGAATTATTGGTGGCGCGGCGCACGTCAGCCGAGACCTCCTTGAGCATCACGGACACTTCCAGGGCCGGACGCGGCAGGTTCTTGAGCAGCGAGGCCGTGAAGGGGCTGTTGCGTTCATCGCCGTCGGCGGCCACTTGACCGGGCGCCGCCGCGAACGCAATCAAAGTATCGCGGCTGGTCGGCTCGATGCGAGCAAGGCCGCGCCCCAGATTGGCGCTGCGCTTTGTCACCTCGAGGCCACGCCGCAGATTCTCCGCCAGCGGGTTGTTGCGGCAGGCATCCAGGAACACGAGATTGACGACGGCCTTGGATTCCATCAGGCGCACGATCGCCTCGAGCCCGATGGTCTCCGATGACATCAGAAATTCGTTTTCCAGCTTGGCATTGACCGAGACAAGATAGTTCTTGTCGTTCAGCTGCAGTCCGTGCCCGGCATAGAAGAACAGCCCGACATCGGCGCCGTCGAGCGCGCGTGCGAACTTTTCGATCGCGACCGCGAAGCTCTGCTGGTCGAGATCGAGCCCGAGCTCGACCTCGAAACCGAGCTTCTTCAAGGCCTCGGCCATGTCGGAGGCGTCATTGCGCGGGTTGCGCAGGCTGGCAGCGCTCGAATAGGCCGAGTTGCCGACCACCATCGCGACACGACGATCGGCCTGCGCCGCCGAAACGTTGGCCAGCATCAGCGCGACAAATCCAGTCAGCATCATCAAACGGGTCAACATGTGCCCCTCACGATACTTGCCGGCATGCCGCAGGCATGCCTCTGTCTGCGTTCAGCCCGCGGCCGGAAAACCGTTCCGGTCCGCAAGCGCCGTCTACCGAACAAAGACTACGTCACCTCATTCATTCGTCGCCGAGGCGCACCGCATGGTTCGACCACGTCCTCGTTACTTCACCCGGTACAGCTTTGCGTCGAACGACCATTTCGGTTCCTGCAAAGTTCCCGGACCGTCCTCGCGGGCGATCCGAAGCTGCCGCGCGACGTCCGCCAGCTGGTCGAAGGCGGCCTGCCCGGTCTGGGGCGGCGCCACGTCCGGCAAATCGATGAGATGCACCGGGCGGTCGCTCAAGATCGCCACGATCATCGCGACACCGGTCGGCGGCGCGGCGATGAACTCGAAGCCGGCAAATGGATTGTCCGAATTCGGGATCGTGAGCGTCTGTCCGGGCTTGATCAAATTCAGCGCCTCGCGCGCTTCCTGCGTCTGCAGGCTGTGCCGGTTCGGATAGATCTGTGTGAGCTTGCCGGCCGGGTCGATGTCGACGAGGACAAGATAGCCTTGCTTCCTGGTCGCGACGCGCAGCGTGACCCGGCTTCCGGTCGCAAGTTCCACATCGGGCAGGATCGCAACTTCGAGGCCGGCCGCATTGTCGCACTTGATCGAGACCTGGCGGATGTCGACGTTGCCCATCGGCGGCGCCGTCACGGCAGGCGCGGCCGGCTGCGTCGACGTCGTCGAGCCTGGCGCCGTGCCTTCGATGATCCGCACCGCGCGCGTATTCTCTTCATCACGCGCAGTGTCGTCGCCCGGCGCCTGACTTTGCGCCTGCGCGAGCGCCGCCAGGCCGAGAAGCCCGGCCGCCACGATGCTCGATGCGATGAACGCGTGCCTCATGTCTCTCACTGCCGTCACGGGGCGGTAAAGATTCCAGTCGAACCGATCCGGCCATCGACAGGCCGGTAGCGCTCGACCGCCTTGAGGGCGGCGAGAGCGCTGCGCCGCTGATTAAGCGGCAACAAAGCTTGCTCTAGCATGGGCATCGGCTGCTCCGATGTGATCGCGATCACAAGATCGGAGCCATATGGCCCGCGCACGCGCACCGGCAGGCGATAGAGATCGTCCTTGATGATCCGGGGATCGGCATCCACCGGATAGAGCATCTGAACGGTCCCGTCTCCGGCGATATTGAACATCACGAGCGCGCGGCCGGCGAGGTTGCCGATCTCGACGGCGACCTGGCTATCCTTGCGATGCACGGCATCGCCCGGGATGACCCGGATCGACTGCGGCGCCTTGGCGGCGAGCTGCTTGAGCGCACGGACGGCCGCCGCGCGGTCGACGGCACTCGGCAATTCGGCTTTGTCGAGCCGGTACGCGATCACGTCGGCGCCGGCCAGCACATCGCCGGTCGCCGGATCCCAGACCAGATCCGGCGCTTGCGACGGCGGCACGATATCGAAGGTCGCCTCGCGCGGGCTCAAGCCCGACAGGCGTGCGGCCTGACCGTCGAGCGACGCGATCCGCACCGGCGCGATCGCCGCAACGGGCGCGGCGGCAAGCGTCACCGTCCCGGCGGGCTTTGCCGGCGCGGGCGATGCATCCACGATCTTCACGGCGCGCGTCATCTCGAACGCTACCTCATCCTCGATGTTGCGGTGAGGCGAATTCAGCGTGACGGGATTCTGACGCTGGTCGGAGAGCTGATAGACGACCTGGCGCACGTAAGTGAACAGTTCCTTCAGCGTGACCTTGCCGTCCCGATTCGAATCCGCCGAGCCCTCGATGGCGCGCGCGAACGCGTAGCTGAGCGCGCCACGGTAGCTGGCGATCCCTGGGATGCGCACCTCGGGCGACTTCGTCTTGCGATCGACGGCGGCAAGAAACGCGGTCTTCTCAAAATCAAGCTCGGTCAGAAACGCCTCTGCGGCCGTCGAAATCGGCACATAGGCATCGTCGGGAATGCGATAGAGCGGGACCTGCCGGAAGCTCATTTCCTCGGCGCGCGGGTCGGCATCGCGCGTCATACCGCCGCCATGGCAAGTATCCGCGACGAACAGGACACGCGCGCCGCGCTCCTCGAACTTCTTGATGAAGTGGTTGAATTCCGTTCCGATGATGCGCTGCTTGGAGCCGGCCACGGTCGTGTCGAACCCCGGCAGCAGAAACACGCTGTCCATGCCGTCCGGCTGCGACCCCTTGACGTGCTCCGGCTCCTGCGCGCCGTGACCCGCGATGGCGAGCAGCACCAGGTCGCCGGACATGGTGCGGCTCAGCAGAGTGTCGATCGCGCGCAGGACGGAATCGCGGTCCGCCGCGTCATCGATCAGCGAGATCACGTCGGCAACCCCGGTGCGGCGCAACGACGCCTCGATGTCCTTGGCATCCGGCACCGCACCCTTGAGCGGCCTGACGTGGCGATAGGCGTCGATGCCGATCACCAGCGCGCGGACCTGGCCCTCGCCCGGCCCGCGCAGCACGATCGGTTGCGCGGCCGCGGCCGTCGCGGCGCACACCAGCGCAGTGCAGGCAAAGAGAAAAGCGCGCAGGCGAAACTTCATGGGCGTGGCCATCCGTTTCATTCGCGCCGCCATTCGACACGGCGGTTCAAGGCAAACATGTCCTCCTGGGTGAGACCGGAGGTGTCGTTGAGCTTGATCGGTTCGTTCGCGCCCTTGCCGACGGTTTCGACCGAAGCGTCGACGCCGTTTTCGCGCAGGAACGCCGCGACCGCTTCGGCGCGCGCGTTGGAAAGCGACATGTTGGTCTCGGCGGAACCACGCACGTCCGTATGACCGACCAGCTTGATGCGATCGGGCTTCTGCTCCTTGATCGCACTGAGCAGTTCCTGCGCGGCTTCCTTGCCGACGCCGGTGAAGCTGGTCTTGGCATAGTCGAAGGTGATCGGCACCGGTATGGCGCGCGGAACGATGCCGCGCACCGACGGCGAATAGATCCCGCCCAGCCTGCCGTCACGCTGGTCGCGCGCCGTTCTCACGAAGCCGCCGTTCTCATTGACGGATGCCAGATTGGCGGCCAGCAGGCGCGCCTGCCCGGCCCGGTCGACCAGCCCCTCGATCTCGAACTTGGAGGGAGCGGCCGGCGTGCGGGTCTCATTCTTGACGATTTCGATCGCACGATCGAACGCCATGGCGGCGTCGACGAACCGGCGCTCGCCAAAGCGGACTTCGCCCATGGTCGCCGACGCCTGCCACAACACTTCGGAGCGCTCGGCATCGGTGAGCAGGCGTTCGTAGTCGGCGGACGGGCGTCCACGCGCCATCAGAAACTGTACGGCGGCGAGCCTGAATGCCGCGAGCCGGCGCTGCACGGCGATCTGGAAGCGGCCGCATTGCGCATCCATCGCGATACGGTCGGTGAGCAGCTGCGCTTCGGCCTCGCGGCCGGCATCGACGGCATGGTTAAACTCGTCGACGAGTTGGGAGCAATCCGCGGCGCGCGCGGGAGCGCTGTTGCCGACAACCGCAGCCAGAACGGCAACGACCCAGAGATAACGGAGCTGATTCATCGCGATGCCGCCTGTTCACGCAGTCACCAAGATCAGCCTCGAAGCGCCCCAAGGTCATGTTAGTCCAAAGCCGGACATTGGACAAACCCGCGCGGCCGAGGCCAGTTGTCGCAAACTAAGCCAAATCAGCATGTTGCGGCTGTGACGCAGGTCACATTTCGGCGTGTTCGAGGCAGGCAACGACCCGGCCCGCTCGCGCTCTACTTTTGCCGATGCATTTCTACACCGGACGGTAGAGATCGCCCCACTCCGCCTCCCACAGCGAATCCGGGTCCACGACCACGACCGGCGCCTTCATCTCATTGCCGGTTCGGACCGCGCCGCGGAAGGCGTCTTTCAGCGGCATCTTGTCGGTGGTGATGTCCGCCGGCAGCTTGCCACCGCTGAGCGCCGCGGGAATCGTGACGGTTCCGTACATGCTGTCGCCGACCTTCCACAGCGAGAGCGTGACCGCATCATCCTGCTTCTCATCGACCTGCTCGAAACGATTCCGCGCCATATGCGCCTCCATTTAAAATGCGGCCTAGCGCAGGCCGCGGCTCTTGCTCACGCTGGTAAAGCGGTTGCCCCCACGCCAGATCGCCGCCATGAAGGCCGGTATCCCGAGAAGGCCGACCGCCTCGGCGAGGGGAAGTGCGGCGTCATCGAGCTGGCGCTCATCGCGCGCCTGCCGAACGATGGCGAAAGCCTGATCGAGTTTTTCGGACGCCTCCATTGCGGCCGAACTCGTGCGCGCCAGGCCGTCGGCCAGCATCACGGCCTCGATCTGAAATCCGGCGCCGATCGCGTGCGAGGCCGCCCACCCCGACAGCACCTGAGCGGTCGCGGCGAATGTGGCCGTCGCGAACAGCTTTGATGATTGTTCCTGAAGCTGCGCCGGCATCCGGCGCGGCGCGCGGCGCAACACTTCGACAATGCGATCCTCGAGCGGCATCAAGGCGACCTGCAGCGCACCCGACGTTGCTTCGTCGCCGCGCTTCGCGCCGATAGCGCCAACATTCGACGGCGTGCCCGCCGCGAACGGGGCATCGACGCCGGGCGCTGGCGAACTGGGCGATGGCGCGGCGGACCGCACCGGGTTCGAGATGGTGCTGGACGGCGTTTGCTGCAGCGGCCGGAGCGGCATCACCTTGGCCATCGCCGAGCCATGCACATGCTTTACGGACGCGTCCGGCACCACATAGACCGCGAGCGGACCGCGCACCGTGGTTTGCGCGACGCGATCGATCAGCGCCCGATCCGTCGTATGCGTCATCCGGCGCGTGTCGAATTGATAGCGCGCCCAGAATGCGCGCAGCGAGTCGAGCGAGCGCGGATCGGCCATCGCCTGGATCAGCCTGCGGCGGACCTCGTCCTCGCTGTCGAGACGGCACAGCCCGCGGCCATGGCCGAAGGCCGCACGATGCCCGATCAGCAAGGTGTCGGCGCCGGTCCAAAGCCGCAGTGTTCCGGACGAAAGCTGTGTCATTGGGTTTGGCGTTTCTGCGCCTTGGCCTGCCCCTTCGCGGGCTTGGCCTGCGCCTTGTCTTGGCTCTCCGACGGGAACGACACCTTCGCAACGGCCTCGTTCGCCAGCGCGCGATAGCGCACCGGCGCGTAGCCGCGCGCCAGGATCGACGCCAGTGGATAAACGTTGCGGCAGACCCGGCCGTTGCATGAGCCGGGCGAGGCCTCCATCACCTCGGCCTTGCGGTCGGGCGTGAAACGCAGAAACAGCATCACGTGCGAGCCGGGCTTGTTGAGCGCGTCGCCCGGCTGCAGATCCCATGCGTTGTCGAGACGGCGGGAGATCGCCGGGATCGCCGCGGTGGTGAAATGGGTCGCCAGGCCCCACGCCGCGCTGACGAAGGCCGAACAGTCGACGCCCGCCACGTCGGTGCGCGGGGCGTTGCGGGTGCAGACATTGCCGGCCAGCACGCCGCGCTCGAAGTGCGCGCGGATCTGCTGCAGCGAGCCGTGACAGCCCCAGCAATACGGAATGCCACGCACCTCCTGGCCGAGCTTGCCGTGCAGATAGCCGGGGCGCCGAATCCGGTTGAAGCCCGTGCACGCGTTATCGGGATCGCGACCATACGTCGATTGCGACAGCCGCCAGCGAATTCCCTCGAAGGCGAATGCCGTCTCGACGACGCGCTGGCGCGACAACGGCAGCGTCGCGGCAATCGGCCCCTTGCCCTTGAGACCGGGCGAGCCATAGACCGGCGCCTGCGTCTGCATCTCGATGATCTTGGCGCGCAAGGGCCGGAAGCCGACGCCGAGCACATCGACCGAAGCCTGCCGCGTGCGCAGGAAATAGACGTCGCCGGTTTCCGACACGGTCACGAACCGCCGCGACAGCGCGACGCTCTGCGACAGCGGCAAATCGTAGGCGCCTTCGAGCTTTCCGCCGGCCGAGAAGCGCGCCACGAACGCGGATGCCTGACCGCTGCCGGCCGCCGGAATGTTCTCGGCCAGCAGGAACATCCGGCCCTGCTTGTCGATGTCGAGAAACTCGAGCGCGCCGAGCCGGTCGCGCACCTTGACCTGCAGCTTGGCCAGCGTGGCGGCCTGACCCTGCGCCTGCACCTCGACCAGCGCGCCGGACTTGTCCTTGTCGAGGACGACGTTGACGACGACCGGGCCGCGCCCGCGCGAGTTGACGTATTGCTTGGCCGGCGCGCGCGGCTGCTGCTGCGACAGGCTGCGGGTGTTTTCGTTCAGCAGATCGGACGCATCCTCCGGCCGCTGCGAACCCATTTGCGAGAATGCCGAGACCGTGAACGGATCGTCGATGCCGCGCGTCTGATATTCCTCCAGTCCGCGTGTCGGCGCGTCGTCCGCGCCGGTCGGCTTGAGCGCGTGCACGTCGCCGTCCCAGACGAAGATTTCGCCTTTCTTCACCACAAGATCGGTCGGCTCGAGCTGATCCGGCAGCTTGAAGGAACGGGTCTGCGCTGCCGGCTTCTTCGGATCGAAGCTCAGCACCCGGCCGTTGACCTGGTCGAGCAGAAACACCTCGTTGCCTTCGCCCGCATAGATCGCCTGCGGGCCGGCAACCTCGGTGTCCTCGCTCGCATCGATCATCCCGACCGCGTCGGCGCCGGCGCCGCTGTTGAAGCGGCGCAAGACAGGATTGTCAGCCGCAAGGGCGACGGACGGAATGGTCACGCACAACGCCACCAGCACGCATCCGAGCCTGCGCGGCAGCATCGCAACCAAATGATGCGCCTGGATGCGCGGAGCCGGCCGCTTGCCGCGATGTGCGAAGAGCATGTTCATGATCGTCTATTTCTTCCGCACCCACTATGCGCCGATCTTTTCACCCGCCGCTGTGATCGCCATCACGGTTCCGGAAAATGCCTGTGCTACGCCCACGCGTAGGCGAAATCCCCGTTCTCGATCGCCACCTTGGCTTCCTTCGGCTCCTCCTTGGCCAGCGAACGCTTGAGGAACTCGCGCGAGAGCGCCGGCAGCATCGTATTGGTGATGATGTTGTCGACCATGCGCCCGCCCGAGTCGGGGTCGTTGCACATCGAGACGATGTGCGCGATCACGTCATCGCCATAGACCAGCTTCGCATCGTGGTTCTCGGCGATGCGCTTGGCGATGCGTCCGAGCTGCAGCCGGACGATGCCGCCGAGCATCTCGTCGGACAGCGGATAATAAGGGATCGACACGATGCGGCCGAGCAAGGCGGCCGGAAACACCTTGAGCAGCTCGGGACGCAGCTGCTGCGCCAGCGCGTCGGCATTGTCGCGATACATCGGATCGCGCGACAGCCCCACGATCAAATCGGTGCCGACATTGGTGGTCATGATGATCAGCGAGTTCTTGAAATCGATGCGCCGGCCGGTGCCGTCCTCCATCATGCCCTTGTCGAACACCTGGAAGAACAGCTCATGCACGTCGGGATGCGCCTTCTCCATCTCGTCGAGCAGGATCACGCTGTAGGGCCGCCGGCGCACCGCCTCGGTCAGCCGCCCGCCTTCGCCATAGCCGACATAGCCGGGAGGCGCGCCTTTCAGCGTCGAAACCGTGTGCGCCTCCTGGAACTCGGACATGTTGATGGTGATCATGTTCTGCTCGCCGCCGTAGAGCGCTTCGGCGAGCGCCAGAGCGGTCTCGGTCTTGCCGACGCCGGATGGGCCGGCGAGCATGAATACGCCGATCGGCTTGTTCGGATTGTCGAGCTTGGCGCGATTGGTCTCGATGCGTTTTGCCACCATTGCCAGGCCGTGCGACTGGCCGACGACGCGGCGATTGAGAATGTCGCCCAGGCTGAGGATCGTTTCGATCTCGTCCTTCACCATGCGGCCGACCGGAATGCCGGTCCAATCCGACACCACCGAGGCGACGGCCTGCTCGTCGACATGCGCGTAGATCATGCGCTTTTCGGGATCGCGCGCCTCGAGCGTGTCGAACTTTTCGCGGATCTGGCGGCGCGTCTCGTCCGCGTTCGGCGCGTCCGCCGGCGCGGCTTCCTTTCCGTCGGCGTCCTTCGGGTTGAGGATGTCGCGCAGACTGCGGATCTCGGTGACGAGCTTCTGCTCGGTATCCCATTCGATCTGCAAGGCGGCGAGCTTGTCCTTTAGCGCGGCGATCTCGCTGTCGATTTCGCCGAGGCGCTCGTTCGACGCGGTGCCGAGATCGCCATCGCTGACCAGCGCCGCCTTTTCGGATTCGCGCGCCGCAATCGCAACCCGCGCATCCTCGATCATCGCCGGTGTCGCCGACTGGCTGATCGCAACGCGGGCGGACGCAGTGTCGAGCAGGCTCACCGCCTTGTCGGGCAGCTGGCGCGCCGGGATATAGCGATGCGACAAGTTCACGGCCGCCACGATCGCGGCATCCGAGATGCGGACGTTATGATGTTTTTCCATCGGCTTGAGAATGCCGCGCAGCATGTCGCAGCATTTCGCGACATCCGGCTCCTCGACCTGGATCGGCTGGAAGCGGCGGGTCAGCGCCGGATCCTTCTCAAAATATTTTTGATACTCCAGCCACGTGGTGGCGGCGACCGTGCGCAGCGTGCCACGCGCGAGCGCAGGCTTGAGCAGGTTGGCGGCATCGCCGGTACCGGCCGGACCGCCCGCGCCGATCAAGGTATGCGCCTCGTCAATGAACAGGATGATCGGCGTCGGCGAGTTCTGCACCTCGTCGATCACGGCGCGCAGCCGCTGCTCGAACTCGCCCTTCATCGAGGCGCCGGCCTGCATCAGTCCGATATCGAGCGCGCACAGCTTTACGCCGCGCAGCGATGGCGGCACGTCACCCGCGGCAATCCGCTGCGCGAAGCCTTCCACCACCGCGGTCTTGCCGACGCCGGCCTCGCCGGTGAGGATCGGATTGTTCTGGCGCCGCCGCATCAGCACGTCGATGATCTGGCGGATTTCCTCGTCGCGTCCGAGGATCGGATCCATCTCGCCGGACGCGGCCTTCGCGGTCAGGTCCTGCGAAAAGCGATCAAGCGCGGTCGTGCCGCGCGGACCGGCCGCGTCCTCGGCGCCGGGTGTGCCGGCGCCGCGCAAGCCGGAGCCGTCCATCGGACGCAAGGTCTCCTCTTCGGAGTTGCGCCAGATCGTGCGGTGCTCGTTGGCAAGCATGTCGACGTTGATCTTGCCGAATTCCTTCGACAGGCCGGTCAGCGCACGCCGCAGCTCGTTCTTCTTGAGCGCTCCGACGATCAGATGACCGGTGCGGATCTGCGTCTCGCCGAAGAACAACGTGGCGTAATACCAGCCGGCGTCGAGCAGCTCCTGGATCTGGTCGGAGATCTCCGGCATCTCGGTCTGGTTCTGGCGCAGGCCGCCGATCGCGTCGCCGAGATCCATCAGCATCTTGGCGCGATCGAGCTGGAAATGATCGATCGTGAGCGTGAGATCGCTGCGATTGTTCTGCAGGATATGGCCAAGCCAGTGCGCAAGCTCCAGATTGCGGTTGCCTGCACCTTTGGCCTGACGCAGCGCCTGGATAAACGCGTCGTAGCCGACCCGATTGAGCTTTCCGGTTACTGCCTCAAGACTGATATCGGCCATCGATCACTCCCGGATATATGTCAGGACGCGCGAGCGCGCCGTTGCTTGAAAATTTCCGCGGGATGGAAGCGCGCGTCGCAGCGATAGGCCTGGTCGGTCTTCGACCAGTTCGGCGCCATCCAGCTGGTCCAGCCGAGCTGACCGAATTGGGAAAGACGCGTCGGCTGGATCGCACCCGCCGGTATCGCGAGTTCCACTTCCCATTCGAGTTGATCGCCGATGTAGAAGAACACCAGATCGGCGAGAGGCTCGCAGCGGCCGCCGCTCGGCAGATAGGTGATGTATTCGGCCATTGTTTTTACGAACAGACGCACGCGGAATTTGTCCTGCACGCTGAACACGCTGGCGCCGACCAGCAAATCGGTGCCGAGGCCGCAATTGTTCTGGCCGATGCGCGTGCGCTCGCTTTCCTCGAACACGAGGCGCGATCCAACGAACTCGTCGATCTCGACCTCAACGCCGAACAGGCCGCTCACCAGGCTGCGCAAGCGCGACGCGCTTTTGGATGCCGGCGCCATCAGGCCGGCAAAGGCCATCTTGGCTTCGTCGGGAACCGAATCCAGACCTTGATACGGACCAGACCCGATCCCGATCATCGCGCCGACATAGGTAACGAACCGGTCGGCGTCGGGCCGGTCATGCTGCCCGATCGGGCGCGCGTCGGACCATGCGCGAAAGAACAGCTGCAGGAAGCGATGATTGAGAATGTCGAGAAAGCGCGGGAACGCATCGTCGCGCATCAGGTTCCAGGCAAAGGCTTCTTCCGTCGTCGCCAGCGGGAGCGCGCCCTGCGGCCCGAGCAGGCCGAGGAATTTCACCAGGATATTGAAGCGCCCATCCGCGTCGCGCTCGAACTTGCTCAGATTCGAGGCCGGGAACTCCATGTACGGATCCTGGCCGAGCGCGACATATTCATCGCGCAGCGAAGCGCTATCGCCGATGCGCGGGCGATCCGCAAAGCTGCGCTCGATCCGGCGCAATACCGCATAGAAATCGAAGCGCCACGGCTCCTCGTTGATGTCGTCGATCAGGCTCACAGCGGCCTCCGCAAGCCGGTGCGGACCGGCCAGCGCATGATCTCGCCGCGCTCGGTCGTGCGGATGACGGTCTGCGTGAAGTGATTGATCGCCGAATATTCGCAGAAGAAGCGATCGAGGATCGCGCCGAGCAGAAAGGCGCCGCTGCCCTCGAACGCCTTCTCGTCGAGCGTCACCGTCACTTCGGTGCCGCGCGCAATGCCGCTGCCGCTGCGCTGCTGCATGCGCCGGACCACCGATCGGCTGTCGATGCTGCGAATGCCGCGGATCTTGCGTTCGGTCGCGCTGTCCTGCAGATCCGCGAACATCGACAGCGTCTCTTTCAGCGACTGGCCGCTCTTTCCCGCTCCCCGCTCGATCAGGCCGAGGTGGTTGAGGCTGAGCATGTTGATCAGCCGCCACGTCACCGTCCCGGCATGCGCGGTCTCGCTCCTGCTGCGCGATTGTCCGACCACCGGCCCGCGTGGCGGTGTCGGCCCCATGACGCAGACGACATCGAGCGCGACATCCTCGAGCAGGCGGAAATCCGCGCCACCCGCTCCGACCGGAAGGTGCTCGGTGAGATGCCGGTTCGAGCACAGGGCGCGAACGCTCAGCTCGGACACGCCATTGCTGTCTTCAATGCTGGCGGGTTCGACCATCGAGATGAAGACGTCGGTGCCGGTATAGTCCGACGCCGCGCCGTATTTCTTCTCTTCGACCGTCCGCCGCCGCGGCAGCCGGCGCACCGTGTACCAAAGGCCCGACTCCGGCCCGCCGCCCTCGGCCGGCGCCGAATACAGCGGCCGAACCGGCACTTTCTCCCGGCCGCCCGGGTAGTGAGCGTAGACGTCGAGAATGCGGTGCGGCTCGAAGTCGAGATACCGGCTGCGGTCCGGGATGACGTGATATTCGTATTGGTTCGACCTGATCGCGACGCGGTCAGTGGTTTTTTCAAACAGGTTCACGGCCGGCGCGGCGTAGAGCGCGAACATGCCCGGATGCACCGCGGCAGGCAGCCGGCTATTGACTTCGTCGAAGGTGAAGAGAATGTCGACCGATTTCGCCGGCAGGCGCGACATCACGCTTGCAAGCTTTGTGATCGAAAAGCCGAGGAACTTGCGCGGCATCATGAAGTACTCGCGCAAAAAATCGAACCCGCGAAAAACCCGATTGTCGTTTGGCAGCAACGCATCCGCGTCGTCGAACCCAAGCTGCGACAGGCAATTCGCCGGCGCCGGCAGGATGACCGGATCGCCGAACTCGTCGAGATAGCGGAAGTAGACGCCGCCGCAATCGGCAAAAAGTTGCTCGTAGAGCGCGACGGCGTCTGCCTCGCTGCCGACGAGATAGACCGGCAGCTCGGTCGCGCGGCAACCGGCAAACCAGGCCGTCGGGGTCTTCTGCGCCAAAGCTTGCGGCAACTCGTCCTCGAGCCGCGCCGCGGTGCGATGGGTCAGCGACAATTTCATTCCCGCGACCACATCGGGCCCGACCGGAAGACCGAGCGCCTGCAGGGATCCCGGCGTCGTGAAGTATTCGGCGCCGGTGATATCGAACGGCCACAGCGTTATGCCGGACGTCAAGCGATAGCGGCACGCGATGTTGCGATCGAGCTCGCGATAGGTCGCGTCAAGATAGGCGCCGCGGGGAATGCGGCGGCCGTCGCGCAGCGCCGGGTCGGCAAAGGGAGGGATGACCTTCGCGAGCATGGCCGAAGGCGTCGGCGCCAGATAGTTCGGCACCAGTTGCTCGAGCAGATTGCCGGTGAATTCCGGAAACTCATGCTTGAGCTTGAGCTGAACGCGCGCCGCGAGGAATGCCGTGCCTTCCAAAAGGCCGGCCACCATCGGGTCCATGCGATCGGTGACCAGCCCACCGAGCCGCTCTGCGATGCCGGGATATTCATCGGCGAATTCGCGCGCCTGCTCGTACAGCAGCTGGAGTTCTCGATTGTAGAGATCGAGGAATTCCCGGTCCATGGCGGCGCTACAGCCGGTTGATCATGATCTTGCCGGTGTCGACTTCGACCTCGGCGACGAATTCGATCGGGACGTTCACCGGCTCGCAGAACAAATCGGCCCTGACGATGAAACGGACCTTGAGATCGGCGGCATCCACCGTGTTGTCGCGCGTGACGTGGATCGTGTCGCGGATCAGGCGCGACTCGTAGTTCATCAACACGGTCGCGATCTCGTATTTCACGTCGTCGAGCGAAATCTCGTCGATGCTGCGGTGCGCGATATCGGGAAATCCGAAATTCAGGATCGACTTTCGAACGTGCTCGAACGCGTGCATGTCCTGGGTCGATTCCATCGCAATCGTGTTCATGAGCGCGTCCAGGTCGCGCGCCACCTCGCGCCGGAGCATCGGCTCGTTGATCACCGCCCGCGCCGTAGTGCGCCGGCTGGCGATCACCCGCTCGCCGCTCTCGTCGCGCAGATCAATTTTCTTCTTCGAATCCCGCGCTTCGTGCGCGCTGCGGAACGCGTACATCAGCGGCGGGCTCAGTCGTTCCTTCTTGCCCGTGCCTGCCATCACGATCCACCGCCGTCGCCGGTTGCTCGACATCGTCCTGCGCACTGGGCTGCGGGAGCTGCGCGGACGTGGCGTCGCTCAGGACCGCAAAGGCCCTGAACGCGCCATGTCTCAGTATCCGAGATCGACCTTTACCGCCTCGCATGCGAGACGACCATAGATCGATCAGGCCGGCTTGCCGGCCGGAATGTCCCACTTCGCTTCGGTCTTCGGGCCGCCGGAGCCGTTCGACAACTGCTCCTGATATTCGGCCTTGAACTTCGCGAAATTGAGCGTGACGTTTTCGGTGAGCCGGTCTTCCCCGTGCGAGCCGCCGGTGGAGACGTGGCTGACCAGAATGTCTTCCAGCTCGACGGTCAGGTATTCGAGCGGCTTCTCGCCCGCCTTGCGGATGATCAGCTTGGCCTTCTTGATGTGCTTGCCGTTGCAGCAATGCAGCATCAGCGTGGGCGACGACTTGTCGAGGTAGTGCGTGAAGTTGATGTCCTGCACCGAAACCTTGCCGGCGCCGGCGCCGCCGCCCATGTGGGCGGTTCCCGACTGGGACATGCCCCATGACCAGGACAGAACGTCGATCGTCTCCTTGTGCTTGTGGTCTTTCGACTCGCCTTTGATGCCCTCGATGTCGAGGAAGATATCGACTGCCATAGGATCGTCTCCATTTGCTGCGGCAGAGTGCCAATCGTTGCCGGTGATTGCTGGCTGCGTTTCGTGCGCGCCATCAATTCGTTAGTCGCGGTATGGCTTGGAACGGTTCTGTCGGACGATCACCGTACCGGCCCATATTATTTCTTCAGCCTGCCGGAGCAGCCGGCAGACGCGACACCAGGCTCATGCCGATGTCCATGCCTTCAAGCTGATAGTGCGGCCGCAGATAGAAGCGCGCCGAATAGTAGCCCGGGTTCTCTTCGTTCTCGAAGACTTCCACGCGCGCATCGGCGAGCGGCTTGCGGCATTTGGTCTCCTCGCTGGAGTTGACCGGATCGCCGTCCACGTAGTCGTAGATCCACTCCTGAAGCCAGCGCTGCAGCGCTTCCTTCTCCTTCATGGAGCCGATCTTGTCGCGCACCATGCACTTGAGATAGTGCGCAAAGCGCGACACCGCGAACATGTAGGGCAGGCGCGCCTTGAGATTGTCCGACGCGGTCGCGGCGACGCCGTCCTTGCCGGAGTACTTCTTCGGCTTGTAAACCGACTGCGCGCCGATGAATGCCGCCTTGTCGGTGTTCTTGCGGTGGATGATCGGGATCAGGCCGGATCGCGCCAGCTCGTGCTCGCGCCGATCGCTGATCGCGATCTCGGTCGGGCATTTCAGATCGACGCCGCCGTCATCGGTCGGGAACGTGTGCGTCGGCAGATTGATGACCTCGCCGCCGGACTGGACGCCGCGAATGCGGGTGCACCAGCCCCATTCCTTGAACGCACGATTGACGTTGACCGCCATCGCGTAGGCGGCATTCATCCAGGCATACTTCTCGCCCTTGTGGCCGTCGGTATCTTCCTCGAAGGCGAACTCCTCGACCGGCTCGGACTTCGCGCCATAGGGAAGGCGCGAGAGCACGCGCGGCATGCACAATCCGACATAGATCGAATCGTCCTGGTCGCGCAGGCCCTTCCAGGCCGCGTAGTCCGGCGTATCGAAGATCTTGCCGATGTCGCGCGGATTGGCGAGTTCGGTCCAGGTGTCCATGCCGAGCAATGTCGGATCGGCGCCGGCGAAGAACGGCGCATGCGCCGAACCGAACACCTTGCTCAGGTCGCGCAGAAGCTGAATGTCGGTCGGCAGATGGCTGAAATAATAGTCGCCGACCATGCAGCCGAACGGCTCACCGCCGAGCTGGCCGAACTCGGCCTCATAGACCGCCTTGAACAGCGGGCTCTGATCCCAGCGCGCGCCCGGATAGAGGCGCAGATTGCGGTAGATCTCGTTCTTGGAGACGTTCATCACCCGAATCTTCAGGTTCGAGTCGGTCTCCGAGTTGAAGATCAGGTAGTGCAGGCCGCGCCAGGCGCTCTCGATCTGCTGGAACTCCGGCGCGTGCAGGATCTCGTTCATCTGCGCCGACAATTTCTCGTCAAGACGCGCAATCATGCCCTCGATGGTGTCGAGGACATCGTCCTTGATGACGGTGGTGTCCGCCAACGCCTGGTGCACGAGCGTCGTGACCGCGTTTTCGACTTCGGTCGCGGCGCGATCGCTGCGCGGCTTGAAGCTCTGTTTTAGAACCGCTGCGAATTCGTCTGGACTGCGCGTTTCGACGGATGCTTCGCGTGTGGATGTGGTGCCTGCTGCCTTCGCCATAATTTGACCCCGTGCGCTAATTCTTTAATTCTTGTCGTCCGGCTGAGTATCCGCCTGCTCTACGGCTGCAGGCGCTCGATCGCGTAACGCCGCCATGAGCTGCGGGTCTTTCAGAAGCATCTTGATCTGATCTTCGGCCGCCACTTTGCCGTCCATGTAACGCAGGAGGTTGGCGAGCTGATCGCGAGCCTGAAGCAGTTTCGCGAGCGAGGGGACCTGGCGCGCCACGGCCGCCGGGCTGAAATCATCCATTTTCCGGAAATGCATGTCGATCGACATGCGCTCGCCTTCGCCATCGCCAAGCTTGTTGGCGACCTTGAACGCCGCACCCGGCTCGATCGCCGCCATGCGGTTCTCGAAGTTGTCCATGTCGAATTCGAGGAACTTGCGCTCCGCGACATCCGGCTTTTCCACGCTTGAGTTGTTGCCCGACAAGTCGGACATCACGCCCATCACGAACGGAAGTTCGATCTGCCGCTCCGCGTTGTATGGGTCTTCATAGGTGATGTGCACACGCGGGGCACGGTTGCGGCGAATAAATCGTTGCCCACTGTCGGTGGCCATGGCTGCTCCCTTTGTTTGGTGTCGCCTCGTAACATGCTTAGTCTGCCCCTAGGGCCGACCGGTTTGAAGGCGAATGCAAATTCGCGTTATCCAAGATGAAAACTGCCCTTGCGTCAATGCGTTCGCCCATTTGACCGTTTACCTTCTCCGTCAATCGATTGGTTCAACTCCCGGGTGTGGCCTTGAAGGCCCCCTCGGGTAGCAGCTCCTTCAACAGGCTGAGGAAGTCCCGCTCGGCAAAACTGCGCGCGCGGTCGGTAAGAAACGGCACCGGGCTCGAAGGCTCGGCGATCCGATAATAGGTTCCGATCTGGTCGAGGAGACGGATCGCATCGTTGCGCGTCTTGGCCTCCAGCCGGCGCGGGGGCGCTGCGTCGGTTGCCTCCGCGGCCTCCTGCTCGGGCACCGGCAAGCCTTCGGCAAAGGCGGAAAGCCGTTCGATCGGCAGATCGAATATCTGCTTGTCCTTTCCGATCTGGACCGCGGCCTGCTCCATGTGATTGGGCACAAGGACGCGCATCACTTCGAGGAACGACTTGCCCATCAGTTGCTCGGCCTGCCGCACCAGCAACAATGCCGGACTGGACGGCTCGCAGCGGCCAAAGTAATCGGCGATTGCCGCCAGCGCATCGGCGACGTCGCGCGTCGAGGCGACAGCTCCGGCCGGGATCGCGCTGGGCGCAGCGGACGCAGCACTGCCGTCCGCCGCCGTCCCTGCGCCGTCCGCCTGCGGCGCCGCGAGCGAGGGATCGCGCCTGATCACCACGCCTTCGAGAAACTTGAGGATCTTGCCGACGAGATCCGGCAGCCGCTCGAGCTTGGCGGCGCGGTCCGCACCAGCGCGATCGACGCAGATATCGCGCAAATTCCCCAGCGCGGATTGCAGTCCCTGGAATTGGCTGCGCGTCTCGAGCAGTGCCGGAAGCTCGGCCTCCATCATCGCGGCCTCGATCGCCGCCGGTTCGACGATTGCCTCGCCCTCGCGCGGCTTCGCCTCGCCGGTCGCGATCATCCAGCTGCGATAGGTGATCGGCCCCAGCCGCCGGTGATTGACCAGCGGCATGTACTGCATCGGGAAGACGACCGGCGGCATATCGTCGAGCGATTCGAGCGCCGCCATGCGGATCCCGAAGTCGCCGTCCATGCCCTGCGGGTGAACGTCGTCCCAGCGCTCACTGAGCAGCGTATCGGTCAGGCCGACGCAGGCGGCGAAGCTGGTGAGGTCGCGGTTGAGAATGAAGAGCTTTGCCAGCAGTGCGAGCAGCCGGACATCGCGCGTGCGTTCGAGCAAAGGTGCGGCGGTGGTAAACTCGGCGGCGAAATCGATCGTGGTGCGGTCGAAAGGCTTGCCCTCCGGACCGGAGAAATACGTCGCCGGCAGCAGCCCTTCGGTGCGCGCGATGAAATTCATGTAATCCGGATCGCCGGCGAGATCGAGATCAGGCCCGCACGGCTCCTCATCCGAGACCGGCCCGGCGAGCGTTGCAAATTCAATGGCCGCCATCCCTGGTGCTCCGCGCGTGCCCATCTGACTATGCGATATTCCACCTCACCATACGCTGGCGCTGTGTTGTACGTCACACCCGATGGTTAATATCGCGGCATTCAGGCCGAAACGTTGCGGCGGAATTGCCGGCCTTCTCGGCCGATCCTGCAATCCCCATCTAACACATTGACATATATGAATAATTCGTGCGCGATTTGGCGCGCTCAAGGCTCGATCGGGCGGCGGGCGTCAGGCCGCGACTGAACCGCTCCGGACGAACGCAGACTAATGTAGAATGGAAGCGCCAGTCGTCGCGCAAGCGCTCCGACACAATCTCGATCTCGATAGGCTCCAGGGGACAATGGTCGGCATGAGTCCGCAGCTCACCCAAGATACGCGCATCGGCGAATTCCGCACGCCGCTCGGCAAGGACACGCTTGTCCTGACGCGGTTCGACGGTACCGAGGGCCTAAGCGAGCTGTTCGAATATCGTATCGAAGCCGTCAGCCTGAAGGAGGATATCGATTTCGACGGCGCCATCGGACAGAACTGTTCGGTGACGCTCAAGACCTACGGGTCCGAACGGCACTTCAATGGCGTCCTGGTCGAAGCCCAGTGGCTCGGCATGAAAGACGTGTACTACGCCTACCGCCTGATCTTGCGGCCGCAATTCTGGCTCTTGTCGCGCACCGCCGATTGCCGGATTTTTTCACACAAGAAGGCGCCGGACATCATCCGCGAGGTGCTGAACGATTTCGGTGTCGACAACAAATTTGCGTTGCAGGGCGACTTCCCGGAACTCGAATACTGCGTTCAGTACCGCGAAACCCATCTGGCATTCGTCTCGCGCCTGATGGAGCAGCACGGCATTTATTATTTCTTCGAGCACACCTCCGACAAGCACACGATGAACCTGGCCAATGCGAAATCATCGCACAAAGCGGTGCCGGGACATGCTTCGACGCCCTTCATCGCGCTGGCCGGCGACGACCGGCGTGACCGCGAGCATATTTATCATTGGTCGTCGGAGCGGCGCTTTCGCACCGGCAAAGTCGAATTCAACGACTATGACTTCAAGCAGCCGGGCAAGAAGCTGCTGGCCGACACGAAAGCGTCCGAGCGCTACACCAAATCGGATTTGAAGTTCTACGATCATCCCGGCAAGTACACCGAACGTGACGTCGGCGAGAAGTACACCAAGATACAGCTCGAGGCCGAGCAGTCGCTCGATCATCGGCGTCATGCTACCGGCGATGCTGCCAGCCTGTTTCCCGGCGGGCTGACCAAGCTCGAAAAGCATTCAAAGGATTCGGAGAACGAGGAATATCTGATCGTTCGCTCGCAGCACAGCTTCGTATCCGAGTTCTACCGGACGGGCGCAGACGTTGCGCCTGGCCAGGTTTATTATGGCAATTACGAATTCCAAAAGAGCGATCGTCCGTTCCGTGCGCAGATCGTGACACCGAAGCCGCAGGTGTTGAGCATGCACACCGCCAAAGTGGCGGGAAAGGACGGCGAGGAAATCGATACCGACGAGTACGGGCGCATCCGCGTCAAGTTCTACTGGGACCAGCGCAAGGAATTCTCGCGCTGGATGCGCGTCGCGCACATGTGGGCCTCCAAGCAATGGGGCACGCAGTTCATCCCGCGCGTCGGAATGGAAGTCGTCGTCGCTTACGAGGAAGGGGATCCGGATTTTCCTCTGGTCGTCGGCTCCGTCTACAACGGCGACAACAAGCACCCCTACAAGGTGCCCGACAACAAGACCCAGTCCGGCTTCAAGTCCGACTCCTCGAAGGGCGGCAACGGCTACAACGAATTCATGTTCGAGGACCTCAAGGGCTCCGAGCTGATCCGGATGCATGCGCAGAAGGACTATGACGTCACGGTCCATCACGTCGAGACGCGCAAGATCGGCGAGGACGGCGTCTCCGGCGCATCGCGCGATACGACGTTGCTCACCGGCGACGACGTCCTCAAGGTGGCGACCGGAAATCAGAATGTTACGGTGGCGATGAGCGTCACTGAGAAATATGGCATATCTCATTCGACCACGGTCGGCGTCTCCCAGTCGACGACGGCCGGTGGGCCGATCTCGATCACGAGTTCCGCGCTGATTACCCTGACATGTGGAGCGAGCTCGATCGTGATGACGCCGGCTTCGATTACGATCACGTCTCCGACCGTGCAGATCCTCGGCAGTGCCAACGTCTTGATCGCCGGCCCGATCAAGTCGGACATCTTCTAAGGGACCGCAGGGAGCTTGATCGCAATGGCGCGGCTTCGCTTCGAAACCGTTCGAGATGTGTTCGACGCGTTTCCGATCGCGCAGCACGAACTCAGCCTCGAGCCGAATGATGAGCCTTCGCTGCAATTCCTGACGGGATTGGTTGCGCGCGACGAATTGGACAAGGCCGTCGGCTTTTGCGCCTTTCTGCTGCCGCGTCGCGAAGCCGTGTGGTGGGGTTGCCGGAGTGTCAGGACACTCGTGCCGGCGCGATCGGCCGAGGAAGAGCAGGCGATCGCGGTCGCCGAGCAATGGGTGCGCGAGCCTGAGGAGGAGCGGCGTCTGGCGGCATTGGAACTCGGCGTGCACAGCAGCAGCAAACTGCCTTCAACCTATCTCGCCCTCGCGGCGGGTTGGTCGGGTGGCCGCGTGAATGTGGGCGCCGAGGCTCCGGTGGCGATTCCGCCGCACCAGACCGCGCGCGTCGTCCGCGCCGCGGTGCTGATCGCAGCCTGCCGGGTGGAAATGGCGCAGAAACCCGAGTTGCTGCGCCGCTGCCTGGAGGACGGCATCCAGATTGCCTCCGACGAAACGCAAGGAGTCTGACGCAAGGTTGCGAAGTCGCATTGATGATATGACAAAGCATCAGTAGGCTCGCGGCGCGCTCAGGATAGGTATTCGTTAATGGGGCTTACGCTGACGATCGAGAACGAAACCAGCCTGCCTGACGGCGGCCCGCTCAGCGTAGCCGTGACCGGCAAGCGCGGGATCGATATCGGCCGCGATCAGCACCTCGATTGGACCCTGCCCGATCCGACGCGCTACATCTCGGCCAAGCATTGCGAGGTGCGCTACCGCGAGGGCGGATACTGGCTCTATGACGTCTCGACCAACGGCACCTTTCTCAATGGAAGCGACGGCCGTCTGAGGGCGCCGCATCGCCTCGCCAATGGTGACCGGCTGACGATCGGCCAGTACATCATCGCGGTGGCGCTCGACGGCGAGGAGGCTGCCGGGCGCGCCGAGACGCCGACCCAGCAGCCGGTGTCGTATCAGGAGCTTTGGAGCGGAACGGAGGACGCAGCGCCGCCGATCGATTCCAAACTGTTGCGGCCCGCCGCGGAGCACAAGCCGGTCAATCCGGATTTCCTGCACTGGGCGGTTGATGTTCCCGACACGTTGCATGCGGATCCGGACCGCGCGGTACCACCTGCGGCGCCCGCCGATGACGATCTCTGGGCGCGCGGTCCGGCGCGACCCGTGCCGCCGGCCGAGCCTCAACCCGCGATGCCGACACCCCGCCGTCCGGTCTGGGTATCGACCGAGCCAAGCGGCGCGTGGGCCGCGCCGCCGCCGGCGAATGCCACGATGGAATACCCGGCCGCACGCGAGGCGGATCCGCCGGTACCGTCCTGGCCGAATGCACAACCGGATCTTGCGCCGCAAGCTCCGGCGCCGCAGGCTCTGGCGCCGCGGGCGCCGACACCTGCAGGCGCTGCGGCCATGCCGACCGATTTCGTGCGGCACCTGGCGCAAGGCGCCAAGGTGCCGGACGGCACGTTCGCACGCGACCCGGCGCAGCTCGCCGAGGAACTCGGTGTCCTGATCCGCATGGTCACCGAGAACATGCGGCAATTGCTCAGCGCCAGGCTGCAGGCCAAGCGCATCGCCCGCATGTCGAACCAGACCTCGATCGAGGCGCTGAACAACAATCCGCTCAAGTTCTCGCCGACCAGCGACGATGCGTTGCGCATCATGTTCGGCCCGCCGACGGCGAGCTATCTCGATGCGCGCCGCGCGCTTGGCGAAGCCTTCGGCGATCTCAAGGAGCATCAGATCCGCACCTATTCGGCGATGCAGCAGGCGATCGCCATGATGGTCGCGGATCTCGACCCGCAGGCGATCGACAATGCGACCGAAGCGGATCGCGGGCTCTCCGGCGTGATCGGATCGCGCAAGGCGCGGCTGTGGGACGCCTATGTGGCGCGCTGGCAGGCAAAGACGCGCGGACAGGATGGCGGGCTGGCCGACGTATTCATGCAATACTTCGCCGAATGCTACGACAGCGGCGATACGAGAAAACGATAACGCTCTGATCGACAAAATGTCGATCGGTCATCTTTCAAGGCGGCACGGGTAGACGATGTCCTGGTACAGTAAAGTCATGTGGTCGGAAGGGCTCTTCCTCCGGCCCCATCATCTGCAGCAAACCGACCGCTATCTCGAGCACCTGGTCGAGAACCGGGCGCGTCATATCTCGCCCTATCCGTGGGGATTTTCTTATCTGGAGCTCGACCGCGACCTTGCCCAGCAAAGCAAGCTTTCGGTCCGGCGCGCCGCCGGCATCATGCCGGACGGCACGCCGTTCGACGTGCCCGGGGACAGCCCGATCCCGGAGCCGATCGATGTGCCGGACTCCGCCGCAACGCAGATCGCCTGGATCTCGATGCCTGTCGCCGCCTCGAACACGCGCGAGGTCGATAGCCAATCCTCCGAGAGCGCAAGCCGCTATGCATCCGGCGCCGAGACATTCATCGACTCGACCTCACCGCTGCGTGTCGAGGAAGAAATCGACGTCGCCTATCCGCGCCTGAGCTTCGAACTGCGCAAGACCGCCAAGCCGGGCTTCATCGGCCTTGCAATGGCGCGCATCGTCGAGGTGCGCGACAAGGCAATTATCTTCGACGAAAAATTCGCCCCGCCGGTTCTGATCTGTTCGGCTCACCCCGTCCTCGACGGCTGGATCGACCGCGTGATCGGCTGGGTCGACAACAAGCTCGAAGAGCTTGCCCGCTATGCGGCCGATCCGACCGCGGGCGGCGGGCTGCAAAGCGTCGACTATTTCGTGCTGCAGCTGCTCAACCGCTACATCACGGTGCTCAAGCATCTCCGGTCATCACGCTACGTGCATCCGGAGCGCCTCTATGAGGAGTTGCTGCGCCTCGCCGGCGAGCTTGCGACTTTCGCGACGCCGGAAAGGCGCGCACGCGAGTATCCGGTCTATGACCACGACAATCTGGAAAATGTCTTCGGTCCGCTGATCCGCGACATCCAGGACTTCCTCAGCGCGCGGCTTGGGCGGCGCGCGATCCGGCTGGAAATCATCGACCGGGCGCAGAACGCGTTCGTGTCGACCATTCGCGACCGCAGCTTGTTCCGCAATGCCAGCTTCGTGCTGGAAGTGGCGGCGCGGCGGCCGTTGATCGAGATCCAGCATCAGTTCCCCAACCTGTTCAAGGTCGGACCGAACACCAAGATGAACGAGATCGTGCACGCCCATCTGCCCGGCGTGCCGCTCGTGCATCTGCCGACGCCGCCGCCGCAGATCCGCGCCATCACCGATCACGTTTATTTCTATCTCGACCGCAAATCGCCATTGTGGCCCGAGTTCAGCACTGCGAGCTCGATCGGCATGCATTTCTCGGGCGACTGGCCTGAGCTGCAGCTCGAGCTGTGGGCTATTCTGGAAGACCGCCGATGAGCGACAAGGATCCACCATCCGGCCCGCTCGGCCGCGGTGATCGGACGATCATCCGGCCAAACCCGGGTGCGCGGCGGCCGGTTGCGCCGGCCTCGCCGCCGGCTCCCGCCGTGACCCCGCAAGTGTCCTACCCGGGCGCTACACCCACCGGCTCGACCGAGGAATGGATTTCGACGCCGACCGCGCCAAAGCCGGTCGAGCAGGTTCAGCGCGGCCCCGACCTGCGGCTCGACGAGCTTGCGGCCCCGAACGAAAACCCGATCATGCGCGCGGCGGGACCGCTGCTGCTGCTGCTCGGCCGCCTGCGCGTCGCGCTGCTCCGGGCTCCGTTCGCGAGCCTGATGGAGCAGGTGGCCGATGCCGTCGTGTTCTTCGAGAAGGAAATTCGCTCCGCCGGCATTCCCGAACAGCAGGCGAACACCGCGAAATACATTCTGTGCGCCACCGCCGACGACATCGTCCAGAACATCCCGACCGAAGACCGGCATGTCTGGACGCAATACAGCATGCTCAGCCGCTTCTTCGGCGAGCGCATCGGCGGCGTGCGGTTCTTTGAAGAGCTGGAGAAGGCGCTCAGAGACCCGCTGGTCAATTATCCCCTGCTCGAGCTGCAGCATACGTGCCTCGCGCTCGGCTTCCAGGGCGTGCATCGTTCGGCGC
>JBBWZU010000291.1:0-18806 GCA_039649225.1 Hyphomicrobiales bacterium
CGCGGCTTCTGGCATCGCACCTATGCGATGCTGATCAAGGAATTCATCCAGCTCCGCCGCGACCGCGTTTCCTTTATCATGATCGTGATGCTGCCGCTGATGCAGCTCATTTTGTTCGGTTACGCCATCAACACGACGCCGCGCAACCTGCCGACCGCCGTGCTGCTGCAGGAATCAAGCGATGTCGGCCGCTCGATTTTGGCGGCGTTGCAGAACACCCAGTATTTCCGCGTGACGCGCCAGTTGCACGACACCGCCGAGTTCGATCGCGTGCTCGCCTCGGGCGAGGTGCTGTTCGCAATCGAAATCCCGGCGAACTTCGAACGCGCGCTGCGGCGTGGCGACAGGCCGGCGCTCTTGATCGCGGCCGATGCCACCGATCCGGTCGCGTCCGGCTCGGCGCTCGGCGCGCTGAACCAGATCGTCACGACCGCGCTGCGCAACGACCGCCTGATCCCCGAGTCCACGGCGCCGCCGTTCGAGGTGCGGGCGCACGCGCGATACAATCCGGCCGGCACCACCGCGCTCAACATCGTGCCGGGTCTCGTCGGCACCATTCTGACGATGACTATGCTGATCTTCACGGCGCTCTCGGTGACGCGCGAGATCGAACGCGGCACGATGGAGAGTCTGCTGTCGATGCCGATCACGCCAGTCGAGATCATGCTCGGCAAGATCGTGCCTTATGTGATCGTCGGCTTCATGCAGGCCTCGATGATCATCGGCGTCGGCGCGCTGCTGTTCGGCGTGCCGGTGCTGGGCAGCCTTTTGTTGCTTGCGGGCTTGAGCACGCTGTTCATTACCGCCAACCTGTCGATCGGCTACACCTTCTCCACCATCGCGCAGAACCAGCTGCAGGCGATGCAGATGTCGATGATGTTCTTCTTGCCAAACATCCTGCTCTCCGGCTTCATGTTTCCGTTCGCCGGCATGCCGGATTGGGCGCAATGGATCGGCGAGGCGCTGCCGCTGACGCATTACATCCGCATCGTGCGCGCGATCATGCTGAAGGGCTCGGGCGCGCAGGACCTCCACGTCGACGCCTGGGCGCTGATCGGCCTGACGCTGTTCGCAATGACGATCGCGGTGACGCGGTTTCGAAGGACGCTGGATTAGCCTCAAGGATGAGGGCAGAGTTACGCCGCTTCCTGATGCGCCCTCGGCTCCGCTTTGCCCTTGATCTGCGTGCGGTGCATCACGCGGCGGGTTGCGTTATCGAACGGATCGCGCCGGTGCATGGTGGAGCGGTTGTCCCACAGCAGCAGATCGCCGACGCGCCAGTGGTGCTCGTAGCGCAGTTCGGGGCTTTCGATATGCGCCCAGAGCGCATCGAGCAGCGCGTCGCTCTCTGCGGCTGACAGCCCCTCGACATAGGAATTGCGCCGCCGTCCAAGATACAGCATCGGCGCGCCGGTCGCCGGATGCGCCAGCACCGCCGGATGCCACGCGCCCGGCGCCTGGTGCGGATCGTCGGTCGGCGTCACGCCTTTGCGCAGGAAACCGCCACTGTTGTAGGTGCCGTCATGCTTGATGCGCCTGCCGCGCACTTTGGCTTTCAGCGCATCGGGCAGCGTCGACCACGCCGCCTGCATGCCGAGCAGCCAGGTGTTGCCGCCGCTTGGCGGCACCTCGAGCGAATAGAGCATCGAGGCATCGGGCGGGACGGCCAGATAGCTCATGTCGGTGTGCCACACGGCCTCGCCGGCGCCGAGCGCGCCGATCGGCGCGCCTTTGTCGTCGAGCACATTGGAGACGACGTAGATGTCCGGATAACCTTCGGGCGATTGGCGGCCGTGCTCTTGCACCGGCGGCGGGTCGAGCTCGCCGAAACGGCGCGAGAAGGCCAACAGATCGTCATCGGACAGATGCTGATCGCGGAACAGCAGTGCGCCGTGCTTGTTCCAGGCATGCTCGATCTGGAGAAACTCCGCATCGGTGACGCGCGCGAGGTTGACCCCGGAAATTTCCGCGCCGACGGCGGGCGTGACCGGTGTGATCGTCGACGACATATTGCTTCCTCCGGTTTGGGAACGATATTCTTCGAAGCTGGCTTTGTGCGATGCTCTTGTGCTCAACGCAGGCTCGAGAAAGCAAAGGCGCCGCACTCGCCATGATACCTTGTTGCACTTAAGTTGATCCAGTGCTCGGGCAAGGTCAACCACGATGAAGAATCCCATACGCATGCTGGCCGCCGCCGCGGGAGCGGTGGCATTGGCCGGCGCGGTGCATGTCCTGACGTCAAGCGTCTCTGCCCACAGCGAAGCCAATCAGGTGCGTTTTGCGCGTCAGCTCGGGCTCGGCTATCTGCAATTCTATATCATGCAGGACAAGCAGCTGGTCGAGCGCCAGGCCGAGAAGCAGGGCCTTGGCAAGGTGACGACGACCTACTCAGGCATGGGCACGCCGACCGCGATCTCCGACGCGCTGCTTAGCGGCAATGTCGATGTGATCGGTGTCGGCCTGCCGAGCTTCCTGACGCTGTGGGACAAGACGCGCGGCAACATGAACGTGCGCGGCATCGTGGCGATGAACCGCCAGCCGGCCTACCTCAACACGCGCAATCCGAACGTCAAGTCGCTGCGCGATTTCACCGACCAGGATCGCATCGCGCTGCCGGCGCCGAAGGTCTCCGTGCAGGCGATCATGCTGCAGATGATCGCCGAAAAGACGTTCGGCAAGTTCGACGCGCTCGACAAGCTCACCGTCGGCATGAGCCATCCGGACGGCACCGCCGCGATGCTGTCGGGCGGTCTGGAAGTGTCGTCGCACTTCACCTCGGCGCCGTTCCAGTATCAGCAACTGGAAAATCCTGCGGTGCGCAAGCTGCTGTCGTCCTATGACGCCACCGACGGGCCGAACACGTTCAGCGCCGTCGCGACACTCGCCAAATGGCGAGTGGATAATCCGAGGCTCTACCGGGTCGTATATGACTCGATCTTGGAGGCGAACGATTTCATCGCGAAAAATCCGCGCGAGGCGGCGGAGATTTTCGTGCGCATCGAAAACACCAAGCTGCCGGTCGCCTTCATCGAGAAGATGATTACGGACCCGGAATTCTCCTATGCGCCGGAACCCGAGAACGTGATGAAGATCTACCGCTTCATGAACCGCGTCGGCGCGCTGAAGAACATGCCGGCGAACTGGCAGGATCTGTTCTTCGCCGAGGCCCATGGGCTGCGGGGGAATTGACCGGACGGCGTGAGCTAGTCGGCCTCCACCAACCGGTCCGCCTGCGTGGTGATCTCCTGCGCGAGTTTCTCGACCGCCATATAGGCTTCGGTCGCGACATTCCACTTGGAAGACTGGATTGCTTCCATGAAACGGCGCGCCTCCGCGCGCGCTTTCGACTCCGCTGCGCGCAATGACGTGAACTCGGGCTGGCGCTTTGTGGCGCTGTCAGCCGTATCGCACCAGCGCGCCAGGCGCGCGAGCCCCTGATCCGGGAGCGCGGGATCTGGTTTCACCAGCACGACGAGGGTCGCCGCGAGCCTCCTGACCCAGATCGCGAGGTCGGCTTTGACGCGCACCAGTTCATAATGCGCAATCTCTCGCCCATCGAACGCATCGATCGATTCGGCGGCACTTGCCTCCGATCTGAGCATGCGCTCGATCGAGCCCTTGATTTCGGTACGTACTTTCTTGGCCTTGTCGGCGATCTTGCCGCCGCTCTTTGAAATATCGTTCGTCGCCGTGCGCTGCTGGCCGAGCAAGTCGGTGAGCGACTGCATCCGCCCGGTGATGCCGCCCATGCGTCCGCCGATCGCGGTGATGCGCTGTTCCGCCGTGCTCACGGTTCCTTCGCTGGCGACGACCCGCTCCCCGCTCTCCACGATTGCCTGCTTGATCTCGTTCATGCCGGCGGTCAGCGTCGCGATGCGGGTGCGGATCTGATCGGTCGCCTGCGCGGTCTGGCTGGACAGTGACTTCACTTCTCCCGCGACGACCGCGAAGCCGCGCCCGGCTTCGCCCGCGCGGGCCGCCTCGATCGTTGCATTGAGCGCAAGCAGATTGGTCTGCTTGGAGATGGCCTCGATGGTCTGGGCCATGTCGGCGATCTGCTTGACGGCGCTTTCCAGTCCGGAGAGGCGTTCATTCATGCCCACGACTCGGTCCTTGAGCACGCGCATCGATTCACGTGCGCCGCGCATCTCGGCCTCGCAGCCCTCGGTATCGGCGCGGACCTCCTCGGCTGCTTCGCTTGTTGCCGCGCTGGAAGCGGAAAGCTCGGAGATCGTGTTTGCGAGCGCTTCGACCGAGGAAACGATTGTCGCCGTGCTATCGGCGACTTCGCGGACGTCATGGGTGATCCAGCCGATATTGGTTGCGGCGCCGGCGGACTCGCAAGCTGAAGCCACCATCGACTTGAGTTCGGCCGGTGTCGCACGTGGCATCGCGTCAACCGCCATGGGCCCGGGTGTCTCGCCGGCGGCCGTGCTGATCAGGGGGGCCGAATCCGTGGCACTGCGCCCGCGGCGGAATGCAAGCATCTGCGTTTCCTCCAACGCTTCATAGGGTTGGGCATCGTCCGGTGCCTCGGCAACCAAGCCGGCAACGGAGTTCGAACACGCCAACCGCCGGGCACAGGTGTTGAGCACGCACTCGGCGGTTACCTTTGGGGCAAGGTCGTAAACGCGCCATTAACCAAGCACGCTTCTGGGCGATAATCTTTCACCTCGGCGGTTCCAGCTGGATCGCGCCCGCCCCCTGCCGGCCGGCGCTCTCGCCGGTGCCCGCGTGCCGCAATAGACCGCACCATTTGGCATTGGGCCATTCTGCCTCAACCCGTTGATAGGTCGAAAGAAAGAGTCCATGCGTGGAACGCCGTCGCGCCAATGCCCCGCTTCCGAAGGCGGAGTTCGGAGCCGCCCTGATTTGCGTTTTGCGAATGGGAGAATGCCAGCCGGCACGCTATAGCTTGCCGCAAGCCCATACCGGGCTATGGGATTCCAAGACGATCATGACCGTGCAAGCCGCGCCGATGATGGATGAGAACGCCCGGCGCCGCGCCATCGGGTTTCTTAACCTGGCGCATTTTCTCGATCACTATGTGATCCTGATCTTCCCGACCGTGGTAATCGGGCTCGAGGCCGTGTACGGGCGCTCCTACGGCGAATTGCTCGCGCTCTCGACCGCGGCGTTCACGGCCTTCGGCTTGTTCGCGCTGCCGTCCGGCTGGCTCGCCGACAGGTGGAGCCGCCGCAACATGATCGCGGTGTATTTCTTCGGCACCGGCCTCTGTTGCGTCCTGATCGGCGTATCGTCGAGCTTCGAGACGCTGGCGCTTGCGCTGTTCGGCATGGGCCTGTTCGCCGCGATCTACCACCCGGTCGGCACGCCGATGCTGGTCGACATCGCGAAGGTGCGTGGCCGCACGATGGCGTTCAACGGCATCTGCGGCAATATCGGCGTTTCGATTGCGAGCGGCGCGACCGCCCTGATCGTCGCGACGCTCGGCTGGCGCTTTGCGTTCTTCATTCCGGCGGCGGCCTTTGTGCTGTCGGGCCTCGCCTATCTGGCCTTCGTACCGAGTGATGGCGGCAAGCGCGTCGTGCAGGCGCCAGATCAGGACGTCGCGCTGTCAAAACCCCTGACCCTCGCCGTCATCGTGATGTTCCTGATGCTGGCCTTCTGGGTCGGGCTGGTGTTCAACGCGCTCACCATCATGTTGCCCAAGCTGGTGCAGCAGCGCGTCGTGTCTGACATTCCGCTCAGCATGGTCGGTGCGCTGGCGACGGCGGTGTTCCTGTGCGGCGGCATGGCGCAGTTCGCGATGGGTCGCGCCGTCGAGCGCGTGGTACCGCATCTCGTCATGTCGCTGATCGCGGGCTTTCAGGTCATCGGCATCCTGCTGGCGCTTTACGCCTCCGGCTGGTTGCTGCTGCCAAGCCTCGCGCTCGCGGTGGCGGCAATCTATGGTCAGGTGACCGTCAACGATTTGGTACTGGCGCGCTACACGCCGCCGGCCTGGCGCGGACGCATCTATGCGATCCGCTTCTTCCTCATTTTCACGATGGCAGGGCCGGCCGCCTGGGGCATCGGCTGGCTCTACGATCGCGGTGGCTTCGACACCGTGCTCGGCGTTGGTGCCGGGATCGCGATCCTCGGCGCGCTCAACAGTTTCGCGATCAGCGCGCTGGTGACCGGCGCCGAACGTCAGCGAGAAACCAAGCTCGAATCGGCCGCGCGCGTGCAAGTGGTGCCGCAGCCCGCCGAGTAGGCCAGTTGCGGTTTTGCTTTCGGTTTTTTGCGCGATGCTCTAAATACGCTGGCGTCAATTCAACCGCGTGGGAGACGACATGCGTTCGGTATGGTTTTGCTTAGGCTTGGCTTTGCTTCTCGCGGTTCCTTCGGCCGAGGCGCAAACCAAGCGCGTCAGACAAGCAAAGCCGATCGAGGCCGCAAAGCAGGCGCCGCCGGTCGCCGATACCCGGCCGCGCCTCAAGCGCGACGATGTGCCGGCGCCGGTGGTTGCCGCACCGGCCGCCCAGCCGGTCGCGAGCGCCAAAAAGAAGCGCAACGCACGGCGCACCCCGGCCGAGACGCCCGCCGCGCCGGCAGCGGCTGACGCCGCGACTAAGCCCGCGAAGGCGACTGCGCGCGATGTCGTCGCATGCGCGCAGGACCGCGTTGCCGATCTCGCCATCGCGGGCTGCTCGCGCATCGTCGAGGACGCCAAGCAAAAGCCGAAGGCGCGCGGCGTCGCGTTCTACAATCGCGGCAACGCCCATGTACTGAAGGGCGATCACGACAAGGCGATCGCGGATTTCGACGAGGCGCTCAAGCTCGAGCCGAAGAATGCCAGCATCTACAACAATCGCGGCAATGCGCGGGGCGACAAGGGCGAGAGCGACGCCGCGACGGCCGACTTCGAGGCGGCGATCAAGATCAATCCGCGTTACGCGGCCGCCTACTTCAATCGCGGCAATGCACTTGCGGCAAAGGGCGAGACCGAGCGCGCGCTGAAGGATTATGACGCGGCGATCAAGAACAACAAGCGCAACGTCAATGCCTATATCGCGCGCGGTGCGCTGTTTCTGGCAAGCGGTGCCTCGGCGAAAGCGCGCGCCGACATGAAGCAGGCGACACGGATCGCGCCAAAGAACGCCTACGCGGTGCTGTGGAGCGACATCGCGGAGCGGCGCGCCAAGCAGAAGGGGCGGCTCGCGGCCAAGAACGGGACGAAAGGCCTCGACATGAAGGCATGGCCGGCGCCGGTCGTGCGTCTTTATGCCGGCGAGATCAATCCCGATGCCGTGCTCGCCGGCGCGGACAGCCCGAGCGACACCGTGAAGGCCGCGCAGCTATGCGAGGCGAATTTCTACAGCGGCGAGTATGCGCTGATCGGCGGCAGCCGCGAGGACGCCGCCAAGCTGTTCCAGGCGGCCGTGAAGGATTGCCCGCGTGGCTTCCTCGAAGGCATCGCGGCGGCGGCCGAGCTCAAGGGCATGGGCGAGAAGGTCAGCGCGAATTAGCGTTCGGTGGTTGCTCCAAACTCCGCTCATTCCCGCGGAAGCGGGAATCCAGAGCAACAAGCGCCGGAGTTCGCGACTCTGGGTCCCCGCTTTCGCGGGGACGAGCGGAGGGTGATGCAGTCAAAACAACGGCGCGGCGAGATGCTCGACGCTCACGCCGGTGCGCTCGCAGATCAACTCGGCGATACGCCGTCGATGGCAATGCGCCACATCGCGCTCGTAGCACAACAGGCACACGGGGCGGCCTGATGTGACGATCTGCGTCAGCTCGTCGAGCTGCGCGGCCGCGTCGGGCGTTGCGATGTGCTTCTCATAAAGGTCGAACAGCTTCGTGAGGTTGCCGGAACGCGCGGCCTCACGGCCTTCCTTCGGCGTGCCGAGCTTCTGCAGGTGCAGATAGCCGATGCCTGCTGCGTCGAGCCCGGCGGCCAGTTGCCGTTTGGAAAATCCCGGACGGCGCGAGGCCGCGACGGCGCGGGTATCGACCACAAGGCCGACGCCGGCGCGCTTGAGCTCATCGATGACGGCGGGCGAGCGGGCCTGTTCGTAGCCGATGGTGAAAAGGGATGGCATGGAGGGAATATGGGGTTGCTGGTGGGAGGCGGCAATGTATTCCGCGCGACCGCGCGAAGCCTCAATACTGCTCTCCCTGCGACCGTCTTCGCTCCATCGCCAGCCCAACGCGCGAGAGCCCGAAACAGCCGAGCCAATACAGGATGCCCGCGAAGGCATAGGCCTCCTTGTTCATGCCGACCCAGTTCGGATCGGCGAGGGCTGCCTGCGCGATGCCGAGCAGATCGAGGATCGAGACGATCAGCACCAGCGTGGTGTTCTTCACCAGCGCAATAAACTCGTTGGTCATCGCGGGTAGCGCGATGCGGATCGCCTGCGGCAGGATGATCAGGCTCGTGGCGCGCCAGTAGCCGAGGCCGAGCGCGGTTGCGGCCTCCTGCTGGCCCGCGGGCAGCGCCTGCAGGCCACCGCGCACCGCCTCCGCCATGTAGGCGGCGATGACGAGCCCGAGCCCGATCACGGCGCGCGCCAGCCGGTCGATGCCGACGCCCGCCGGCATGATCAGCGGCAGCAGAATCGAGGCCAGGAAGATCACCGCAACGATCGGCACGCCGCGCCAGAATTCGATGAAGATGATCGCGATCATGCGGATGATCGGTAGCTTGGAGCGCCGCCCAAGCGCAAGCAAGATGCCGAGCGGGATCGCGATCAGACCGGCATAGAGCGAGATGAAGATGGTGAGCATCAGCCCGCCCCATTCGCGCGTCTCGACACCCCTGAGGCCAAAGCCGCCGCCGAGCAGCCAGACGCCGAGCGGCGGCAAAAGCAAGACTGTGGCGACCGCGGCGGCGCGGCGATACGGCAGCGCTTTCCATGATAGCGCTGCGATGCTGCCGACCAGGATGATGCCGGCAAGATCGACGCGCCAGCGCTCAAGCGTTGGATAGAGCCCGTACATGAACTGGCCGAAGCGCGCGCGCACGAACACCCAGCAGGCGCCGCCTGAAGTACAGTCGTTGCGTGTCGTGCCGCTGAAGGTCGCGTCGACGAACACCCATTCGACCAGCGGCACGATGGAACGCCAAAGCAGGTAGGCGATGACGAGCGTGACGACGATATCGAGCGGCGTCGCGAACAGGCGTTTGCGGATCTGGCTCCAATGCGCCGCGATAGTCATCGCACCACCAGTGCGATGCGCGCATTGTACCAGTTCATGAACGCCGAGACGGCGAGCCCGATCGCAAGATAAACCGAAAGCGTGATCGCGATGATCTCGATCGCCTGGCCGGTATTGTTGAGCGCCGAGCCCATGAACACGCTGACGAGCTCGGGGTAGGCGATGGCGGCGCCGAAGGAGGAGTTCTTCAGCACGTTGAGATATTGGCTGGTGATCGGCGGAATCATCACGCGCAGCGCCTGCGGAATGACCACGAGGCGCAGGATGTAGCCCGAGCGCAGGCCGAGGGCGGCGGCAGCCTCAAGCTGGCCCTTCGGCACGGCAAGGATGCCGCCGCGTACGATCTCGGCGATGAAGGCGGCCGTATAGGTCGTAAGCGCCACGAACAGCGCGACGAATTCCGGCACCAGCACGAAGCCGCCGCGATAGTTGAAACCGCGCAGCGCCGGAATATCCCACCCGGTCGAGAGCGTGGCCCAGGTGAGCGCCATGACGGGGAGGGCGACCAGCAGAACAATGCCGAGCGTCCAAACCGGCGCAATCTTGCCGGTACGGTCGCGGCGGCGCGCGGCCCACCAGGCGAACGTAATCTGCACGATGAGCGCCACCAGAATGACGAGCACGGCGCGGCCGAACGGCGCCGCGTCGTTCGGCAGGGGAATTGTCAGTCCGCGATTATTGAGGAACGCAACATTGAAGAACGGGATCGAATTGCGCGGGCCGGGCAGGGCGGCGATCACGCCGAAATACCAGAACAGCACGAAGAACAGCAGCGGGATATTGCGCACGGCCTCGACGTAGGCGCCCGCCAGCGAGGACAAGAGCCAGTTGCGCGAGAGCCGAGCGATACCGATGACAAAGCCGAGCACGGTCGCGGCGGCGGCCGAGATCAGCGTGATCAGCAGCGTGTTGACGATCCCGACCCAGAGCAGCGCGAGATTGTCCGACTGCGGCGTGTAGCCGGTCAGCACGAATGGGATTTCGATTCCGGCGGTGCGCCAGAGAAAATCGAAGCCGGACGCGATGCCGGCCTCGCGCATGTTGCGCGAGGCATTCAGGACGAAGAAGACCAGGAGGCCGAGCGTCAGCCCGAGCACCAGCGCCTGCCAAAACAGGTCGCGGACCTTCTTTTGGTGGATGAAAGAGAAGAGGGTCATGCCTACACGCATGTGTCTCGGGCGCGGCGCAGCATGCAATGCTGCGACGCAGACCCGGGACCGCCAAACACGCCAGAGCCTTGGGCGGTCCTGCATCCGCATAACAGCGCCATCGCGCTGCTCTGCGTGCGGGACACTAGACCTCATTGAAACGGCGAGGTGAACAGCAGCCCGCCTTTGGTCCACAGCTCGTTCTTGCCGCGTGCAAGCTTGAGCGGCGAGCCCATGCCGACGGTGCGTTCGTAGGATTCGCCGTAGTTCCCGACCTGCTTGATGACGTTGTACATCCAGTCGTTCGAAAGCCCCATCATGGCACCGAAGCCGCCTTCGGCGCCCAGCAGGCGGCGCACTTCGGCGTTGGACGATTTCGCCTTCATCTCATCGACGTTCTTCGACGTGACGCCGAGCGCCTCGGCGGCGATCATGCCGTTGAGCACCCAGCGCACCACGAGCTGAAAGCGCTCGTCGCCCCAGCGCGTCACCGGCCCCTGCGGATCGTTCGAGATCAGGTCGGTCATGATCAGGTGCTCGCCCGGATTCTTCAGCTTGATGCGCTGGCCGGCGAGCGCGCCGACGCCCGCCGTATAGGCATCGCAGCGGCCGGTATCGTAGGCCGAGATCGCGTCGTCGTTCTTCTGGAAGTTGATGATCGTGATCTTGAGCTTGCGCTCGATGAACCAGTCGGCGGCGTTCTTCTCCTCGGTCGAGCCGGCCGCGACGCAGACGGTGCCGCCGTCGAGATCGGCCGGCTTCTTGGCGTTGGCGGAGGTCCGCACCACGAAGGTCTGGCCTTCGTAGAAATTGATACCCTGGAAATTGATGCCGAGCGTGGCGTTGCGCGAGAACGTGATGGTGGTGTTGCGCGCGAGCAGGTCGACCTGGCTCGATTGCAGGATCGGCCAGCGCTGCTGCACCGATGTCGGGGTATATTTCACCTTGGTGGCATCGCCGAGCACGGCTGCGGCGAGCGCCTTGCAGTAATCGACGTCGAGGCCGCTCCACTCGCCTTTGTCATTGGCGAAGGAGAAGCCCGGCAACCCGAGATGCACGCCACATTCGACATTGCCGCGCGCCTTGATGGCGTCGAGCGTCGGGCTCGGCGCAAGCTGCTGAGCGGCGGCGCCGGTCGCGGTCAGCGCGAGCAGGCCGGCAGACAAGATACCGTAGCGAATAGCCATATTTTTAGTCCCCTTCAGGCCGGCTTAGGGCCGGCGCCTTTTTGGTCGGTCGCGTTCATTAGTCGGTGCGTCGAGAGCCCGAGTTTGTTGAAGGCAGGAGTTTAGAGCCGCGGCGCGAATGTCGACAATGCGTCATGATTTCAGCCGCGCGATCAATTCCATCGCGGCCGCGGGGGCGCGCACCTTGCCCTCGTGGATCACGTAGGCGAAGACGTCGAGGGCTTTGGGCTTCGGCGCGCTCTTCGCATCGACCTGGTCCAAGTCCTTCGGCACGTTGCCGGACGCAAACGTCTCGAGCCGCTTCGCCCAGGCGTCGAGCTCTTTCGGCGGATAGCCGGTCGCGATCGTGTCCTTGCCCTTCTGCAGGCGCAGATAGACGAAGTCGGACGTGACGTCCGCGATGCCCGGATACGTCTCGTGCTCGGCGCATACCACCGCGACGTTGAACTTGCGGATCAGCGCGATGAACGCGGGGCTGCGGAAGCTGTCGTGGCGCACCTCGACGACGTGACGCAGCTTCAGGCCGTCCTGCTTCTCGGGCAGCAGTTCGAGGAATGTGCGGAAATCCGCCTCATCGAATTTTTTCGTCGGCGCGAATTGCCAGAGCAGGGGGCCGAGGCGGTCGCCGAGCTCGGCCACGCCGGAATTGAGGAAGCGCTTGATGGAATCTGCGCCTTCGGCCAGCACGCGGCGGTTGGTGGAGAAGCGCGACGCCTTGACGGAGAACAGGAAACCGTCCGGCGCCTCGCTCGCCCATCTGCGGAAGCTCTCGGGCTTTTGCGAGCCGTAGTAGGTCGAGTTGATCTCGATGGCGGTCAGATGCTGGGCCGCGTAGGACAGCTCCTTCGATTGCGCCAGACCCTTGGGATAGAACACGCCGCGCCAGGGCGGAAAATTCCACCCGCCGATACCGATTCGGACTTTTCCGGAACTTTTCATGGACTTAACTCTTGATTCACCATTCTGGGCCACCATATTGGCACAGACGGCGGTGTCGAGCCCGTAAGGGTTCCGTCGCCTGGACGGTCACGATTTGAGCCGGTGACGCCGGATGTACGCGCACCCCTCCTTCGTGGCCGTTAGCATTTTTTGGGGCTTTGCAGATCCTTGGTTTACCCCTGGGCCCGGAGCCTGCCAGCCCGACATACGGCTGTCATCCAGGAAAGCTACACAAGGTGCACGGGCGCCGAAGCTCTTGGCTTTGGCGCACGAGACGGCCACGACGGAAGGCGACGCCGGATGAACGCGCGCCTTTGGTTCGTGGTCGTTAGCATTTTGGGACCTGCGGGGGGCCTGTCTGCGGGGGCTTGTCTGCAGCGCTGATATGGTAGTCTGCCGGCGCTCAATGGAGACGCCATATGGTCGACGCCCGCACCGTGGACTGGCACAGCGCCGCCGAAGCCGAGCGCGCGGAATCGATCGCGGCCCGGGTCTATCGCGGTCTGCGCCAGGATATCGTTGCCCTCAAGCTCGCGCCGCGCACGCGATTGTCCGAAAAAGAACTGTCGCTGCAGCTCGGCGTGTCCCGTTCGCCGATCCGCGAGGCGCTGCTCAAGCTCGCCGACGAGGGGCTGGTGTGGATCCGCCCGCAGTCCGGCACCGCTGTCGCGCCGATCAGCATCCGTGACGTCTATGACGGGCAATTCGTGCGCGAAGCGCTCGAGTGCGCGGGCGTCGAGAAGGCGATCGCGAATTTGCAGGACGAGCATGCGGTCAGGTTGCGCGGCATTCTGGCCGAGCAGCGCCATCATCTGCGCGCCAAGGACGAGGATGCATTCTTCCAGTCTGACGAGGCGATGCACGCCGCGCTGATGCAGATCGCCGGGCATGAGCGCAGCTGGCGACTGGTCCAGTCCGCCAAGACGCAGGTCGACCGCGTCCGCCGCCTCGCCGTGCACATGCCGCTCAAGATGGATGCGCAGTTCGAGGAACACCAGACCGTCATCGACGCCGTGATCGCGCGCGATGCCGCCGCGGCCGTCGCGGCGATGCGGTTGCATCTGCGCATGGTGTTCACGACAGTGCGCACGCTGCTCGACCAGCATCACGGCTATTTCGCCGAGCCGTGATCCGCGGCGTCATAGTTGATCAACCGTTGACACGGAGCCGCGATTTGCGCGGCATTGCGGAACGGAGCGTTTGCCGCCGCCGGTTACGCTCGCGCCATGTCCAGCGTGATGTCGATTGCCGTCTCCGGGATGATGGCCGCCCAGAAGCGGCTTGAGGTCTCCACCAGCAATGTGGCCAACGTCTCCACGACGGGGCCGCTCGATGCTGCGCCGGACGATGTCCGCGCCGCCTACGCGGCGTTGCGCGCCGACCAGACCGAAACCGCGGGCGGCGGGACCGCCGTTAAGGTGAGCCGAGCTTCACCCGCCACGAGCACAGTGTCAGATCCGGGGTCATCGTTCGCGAATGCCGACGGCCTGGTGGCGGCGCCCGCCGTCGATCTCACCAACGAGGCGGTGCAGCAGCTTGTCGCGCGCTATTCCTTCGCGGCCAATGCGGCCGTCATCCGCGCCGAAGACAAGATGATGAAGTCGCTGTTCGATTTGAAGATCTGAGTCCTACGACCCCGGCACGCTGCCGGGCGGCAGGAAATCCACCTCGTGCGCGGCCGAGCGCCGCACGACCTCCTCGACATCGCCGAGATTGTGCAACTGATCGAACAGTTGGCGCAGGCGCCGTGCCGGCGTCACCCAGAACAGCGCGCGGGCCTGTACGTCGCCGCGATTGTAGTAGCCGTGCGCGATGCCGCGCGGCATCCGCACCAGCGCGCCGGGGCCGGCCTTGGTCCAGGATCCGTCGAGATAGAGATCGAACGTGCCCTCCAGCATGTAGATGAATTCATCCTGCGTCGGATGCACATGCGGCGGCACGAAGGTGCCGGGCGGATCGAGCGTCTCGAACGCAAAGCAATCATCGCTCTGCGCCTTGAGCCAGTAGACATGGCCAAGGATATTCCAGCTCACATCTTCGGACGCGTTGGCCTTGCCGGAGCCGGGCGGCGTGATCCCGGCGGGGAGTGTGGGCATGTGTCTCTCCTCTGATCGAGGTCGGCATCATGGCACTCGCACTCGGTGAGTGCGAGTGCGCGAAAGAAAAGAGATAGCGGAGCAGCACTGCGCGCCATTGAAATTCGCCGACAGCCATCTGGAAAATCGTTTCATTGTTTTCTTCGTTGCTGGCGATCCGGCCTCTTGCCATTTCGGCGCAATATAATCATAAGCCTGCACCTTCGCTCGGCCTTGTGTCCGGGTTCTTGTCCCGGCTGGCGCGGTCCGCTCTGCGGTGTCCGCGTTCCGCTGAACGAAGGAGAGGCTGTAGCTCAGTGGCAGAGCGCCGGGGTGTACCCGGAGGTCGCAGGTTCGAATCCTGTCAGCGTCAAACGAAGAGGATAGCTCAGTTGGTTAGAGCAGATGACTGTGAATCATCGGGTCGCGGGTTCGAATCCCGCTCCAGCGCTCCGGTTTAGCCTCGAAAGCTAAACGCCTCTGAAGGGGACCGGACGCGCGCTTCAGTCGCGGTCCGGCCGTTTTGCCGCAAGGCTTTTCGTCCGAACTCAGACACCGTGAGACCGGCTTGTGCCGGGGCGGATACCGCCCTTGTGCGATGCCGGGTCCGCCTTTCGTAACGCAGCGCTTAACGCGCGGCGATGCGAACGCGCGCGCCCGTCATCCGCCTGGGCTCAAGCCCTAGCGCGTGGCAGACGCGCGTAAACGCGCTTTGGCCCGCCGTTTCCAACGGGAAGCCGCGTCCGGCACCCACGTCCTCGATGACCGAAGCACAGCTTCGCGGCGGCGCCGCGCGGCAAACCAAGGAGACGTGTCATGTTGCGGAAGCTGATGTTGCGCCTGACGGTGAAGGATGGCGAGCGCGCCTTCCTGCTGCGCAACGGCCGGTTCGAGCGCGTGCTCGGCCCCGGCCGGCACCGGCTGTTCGATCCCCTCGGTGGCTTCGTTGCCGAACTGCATCAGGTGGTTCGCACCGAATATCCGGCGGAGCGCTTCGCCGTGCTCAAGGCGGCGCGGCCGGATCTGGCAGCCGAGATGTTCGAGGCGGTGGAGACGAAGGCGGATGAAACCGCCATCGTCAGCCTCGACGGCCGTCCTTCGTACCTTGTGGCGCCGTGGCAGACGCGCGTGTTCTGGAAGGTCGTGACCAAGGTCGAGGTCGAGCGCATCGATATCGCGCATGATCTCAAGGTCGCGCAGCGCCATCTCGCGATGATCGCGCGCGAGCGCAACACGCTCGTGGCCGAGACCGTGATCGAGAACCACGAGGCGGGCCTGCTCTGTGTCGAGGGCCGGCTCGTCGAGCGGCTCGCGGCGGGACGTCACGCGTACTGGATCGCCGGCCGCAGGGTCGAGGTCAAGCGTCTCGATCTGCGGCCTCAGGCGGTCGAGATCACCGCGCAGGAGATGCTGACCAAGCACCGCATCTCGCTGCGCGTGACGCTCACCGCCCTGCGCCGGATCGTCGATCCGGAGCGGGTCGGCCAGGAGGAGACCGCGGCGACGCGTTTCGCTCCTCAACACCGCGAAGCTGATGGAGGACAACCCGCTCCTCCTGCGGCTGAAGGAGCTCGAGTCGATCGAGCGGCTGGTGGAGAAGGTCGGCCGTATCGACCTTCACGCCGGCGAAGGGCAGGGCCTCGATGCGCTGCTCAACAAGCTCGTGCGCCTGAAGGCGAGCGAGACGGCATGACGAGAAGGGTCGCGGCGAAAGTCGCGGCCCTTCGCACGACGATGCCGTTCAATATCCAGTGGTTGTTCAGATTCAATGTGCACCTTACAGTGCGTTCCGTTCGCGAAGGACGGCGGAGGCACTGGTGGAATTCAAGCTGAAATCCCCTGAGGACTTTACCGCGGCTGAATACCAGCGGGAGCTCAAGTCCTGGTGCCAGGCCCGAAAAGGAGCCGCCAAATCCAAGCCCGCGTCCATTGCAATTGTCGGCGCCGGAATGGCGGGACTCGTCACGGCGTGGCTGCTGCGTGAAGTTGGTCATGACGTCACGATCTTCGAGGCGAGCCCTTCTGCGGGAGGACGCATCAAAACAATCCGCTTTGGCAAAGGCGGGCCGTACGCCGAAGCCGGCGCGATGCGGATCCCGCGCAGCCATTCGTTGACGACGTGGCTGACTGAAGACCTGTTCGGGCTTCAGACCTGGAAATTCAACAGCGCGGATGAAAACGCGCTCTACTACATCAACAATGAGCACTGCCGCGCCAAGGACTACATCAAGAACAACGACGTCTTTCGTTTCGCGCTCTCGCCGCGTGAGCGGGAATTCAAGCCGGCACCAAGCCAAGGTCTCGCCGCGGCACTGTTCGAGCGATGCCTGGACAATTTCATATCGTATGAATTGAAAATGCCGGGCATCAAAGTTGGAGAATTGGGATCGTTGCCCCCAGGCAAGATCAAATCGATCCGGCGTGGCTTTGATCGATTCTCGCTCACTCAGTTTCTGATGGAAAAATCGTTCCTGGAGGTGAGCGGGACTTCGTCCGGCAAGAAGACGAAACCGGTGCCCGATAGCAAACTCTCGCAGGCGGCCAGGGATTTCATCACCTCGGTGCTGGGACTGGAGATGCATCTGTCCTGTTCGCTGCTGGCGGTCATCGACGACTACCTGGTTTTGCATGGTGATGGCGAGATGCGGCAGATTCAGTACGGCATGGATTATTTGCCGCGCGCCTTCCTCGGCATCTCGGCCCCGGGGCAACGGCAAACCCGACTTGCAACATCGCGGCCCAACTTGAAGGGAATGGTGAAATTCAACGTGCGCGTGACCGAAGTTGCGCGCGCACCGCACAGCGACGACGACAAAGCCAAGCTTGTCGTCAAGTTCGCGCGGCCCGGATCGTCACGCGAACGGCAGGACAGCTTCGACCGGGTCATTATCGCAATCCCGTTTTCGGCGATGCGCCAGATCCGTATGCCGCAACTGACCGGGCCGGCCAAGCGGCGGGCGTTGCGGCAATTGCACTATGACAACTCCTGCAAAGTCCTGCTGATTTTTCGCGAACCGTTCTGGCGGAAAATCAAGATACGCGGGGGACGGAGCATCACCGACCTTGCGATCAGGCAAATCTGTTATCCGATCAAGGAGCAGGAGATGCCGGGCGCGAATATCCTTCTGGCAAGCTATACCTGGGGCGAGGACAGCCTGCGCTGGACGGCGCTGAACAAAAGCGACCGCCTGCGCTTTGCGCTACGCGATCTTGAACGCGTGCATAAGAGGCCGCTGAAGGACATATATGTCAAAGGCACATCGCACAGCTGGGCAGAAGCCGAGTTTACTTCCGGGGCTTTCGCGATGTTCGAGCCCTACCAGCTCACCGAGCTGTTTCGGGATGTGTGGAGACCCGAGGGCCTCATTCACTATTGCGGGGAACACACCTCCACGAAGCATGGCTGGATCGAGGGCGCGGTCGAGTCGGCCGTGCGCGTCGCCTTGGAGGTCTGCGCGTCGGTCGATCACAACGTCGTCCACGCGATGGAGTGAGCCAAGTTGAAGCCGACGGCGCAAGACGTTCAAATAACTCCGTCATGGCCGGGCTTGACCCGGCCATCCACGAATTACTTCTTCAAGTTTGGTAAGAAAGTCCTGGATGCCCGGCACATCAGGGCGTTCACGCCCGTCTTCGACCGGCTATGGCCGGGCGTGACGGAGTGCTTTGCCTCAGCGGCATTCTGCATATGAAAAGGCCCGGGATTGCTCCCGGGCCTTCGTTAGTTTGAGTTCTGATCTTATCGATCAGAAATCCATTCCGCCGCCCGGGGGCATACCGCCGCCACCGCCGCCGGCACCCTTCTTGGCCGGGATTTCGGCGACCATCGCCTCGGTGGTGATCAGCAGGCTGGCGACCGAAGCCGCGCCCTGGAGCGCCTGACGCACGACCTTGGCCGGATCGATGATGCCCTTGGTGAGCATGTTGACGTATTCGCCGTTCTGCGCGTCGAAGCCGTACGAATACTGATCCTTGTCGAGGATCTTGCCGACGATCACCGAGCCGTCCTCGCCCGCATTGAGGGCGATCTGGCGGGCCGGAGTCGAGAGCGCCTTGCGGACGATCTCAATGCCGGTCTTCTGGTCATCGTTGCCGGCGCGGAGCTTACGGAGCCCTTCGCTGGCGCGGAGCAGGGCGACACCGCCGCCCGGCAGGATGCCTTCCTCGACCGCGGCGCGGGTCGCATGCATCGCGTCATCGACGCGATCCTTGCGCTCCTTCACCTCGACCTCGGTGGCGCCGCCGACCTTGATCACCGCAACGCCGCCTGCGAGCTTGGCCAGGCGCTCCTGGAG
>JBBWZU010000070.1:0-4528 GCA_039649225.1 Hyphomicrobiales bacterium
AGCGTTCCGGGAGGTCGTCCGGATGCACCACGCTTGTCAGGTTGTCGAACCCGACCCCTGGGCCGACGAATTTGCTAAAGGTCTGATTGATGAACTCCGGGGTGCCGTCTGCCAGGTAGCGCACGACGTGGGCCGGGATCGTATCGATGAGCGTCTGCAGGCTTTTCTCACTTTGCCGCAGTTTGGTTTCGATCCGCTGCCGCTCCGCGTTTTCGTCCCGCAGTAAGGCGTTCGTTCTTTCGAGCTCGTGTGCCGCGGCCTGCAGATCGGCGTGTGCCCGCCGCAAAGACTGCGCCGTGCTCTCTTGACTTGCGCTCAGCGCCACGACGAACACCGCCGCGGCCGCGAACGAGATGAGCCGCACGACGTCATTGTAGTCCTGCACGGCAAGTGAATAGAGCGGCGGCAGAAAGAAATAGTCGAACGCCAGCACGCTCAGGGCGGTGGCGAGCACGCCGGGCTCAAGTCCACCGAGCCATGCGGCGAACAGGACGCCGCACAGCAGCAGAGAGACCACAGGCGCATTCCCCCCCACCTGCTGCAGCAACGAGCCCGCGGCAATTGCCGCCGCGACTGCCGCAATGGCCGCGCCATATCTCACTACGGCCGGTGGTTTGGACCAAGGCATGGATTTGCGCATTTTCCGCCTCCCCAATAACCCCGGCGTAGCGCCGGCCTCGGTCGGCCTGTCGCACCGTCTCGAGGCAGAGCGTCTCTGCTCTCGTCCTTGACAACGCACTCCAAGCAAGGCGAACCGCAACGGTCCTCGTGACCATTTGACCGATGGATTGTAGCAGGTTCAAACTCGCCGGGAGCTTAAGATAAAAGTTTGAATCGCGAAGGAATTGGACGGGTGGCGCGCGACCGCTGCGTAGTCGGCGTCCGTCGTTGCTTCCTGGTCTCCCACGCGTTTCTCCAATCTCAATCCACCTACGCGGCGCACGCCGGACGCGCTCCGTGCGGCATCCGCGGGTTGGGCGGTTTGGACGACGGCATTGCGCCAGTCCGCGGCGAGGCCGCGCCCGCAATCCCGCGCGCAAAATCTTTCTTTCGGGAATTCTGCGTGAGCCGAACAGCCTACTTTCCGCTGCTCGGCGTCTGCGGGATGACCGGTGACCGGCTTGTCACACCGGCACAATGTCACAATGTAAATGTCTGGTTTGTAATGCCCGACGCTTCACGCTGCACGCGCTCAGGGGATATTCTCCACGGCCATCTCCCACACATCGTGGCCTTTGCCTTGCAGTATGGCCCTGGCGCTGTAGACCGCCATCCCGACCACCGCCTCCGGCGCAATGAGCGGCGATGGCGGCATCACCAGCTGCATCGGATTTACCTTCACATGCAGCAGCGCCGGACCGGGTTGCGCGAGCAAGCCCTCGACAGACAGCTCGAGCTCGCCTGCCTTCGCGACGCTGTCTCCCCAGAGACCCATCGCCCTGGCAACTTCGCCGAAGTCCGGGTTCTTCAAGTCGGTGTACAGCGGAACCAGGCCGGCGGCCTTCTGCTCGATGTCGACAAAGCCTAGCTTGCCGTTGTCATAGACGATGATCTTGATCGGCAAATTCTCCTGCACAGCCGTGAGGAGATCACCGAGCAACATCGCGAGCCCGCCGTCGCCGGCGAGACAGATCACTTGGCGGCCGGGTTGGCACTTCTGCAGTCCGAGTGCAGACGGCATCCCGCTCGCCATCGTGCCGTGCAGCAGGCTCGCAAAGGTTCGCCGCTTGCCACCGGTGTCGATGTGACGAAGCATCCAGACCGCAGCCGTGCCATCGTCCGCCGCGAACAAGGCATCTTCGGCCGCATACTTGTTGACGATCTTGGTGAGGTAGGTCCCGGAAATGGCGGAGTCGGGACCCGACACGCTCTCCGCCTTGGCGGATTTCCAATCCTTCTGATAGCGCGCCACATGGGTTGCCAGGAATGTGCCGTCTTCATGTTGCTGGAGGCGTGGGAGCAGAGCCTCCAACGTCGCCTTGATGTTGCCGACCGCTCCGATCGCGACCGGATGACGCCGGCCGATATGAGTCGGATCGAGATCGATCTGGATGATCTTTGCCTTGTCGGGATAGAATTGAGTCCAGGCGAAGTCCGCTCCGAGCAAAAGCAGCACATCGCAGCCAAGAATGGCATGATAGCCGGCACTTCCGCCGATGATGCCGGTCATCCCGACATTGTACGGATTGTCGTACTCGAGGAAGTCCTTCCCGCGCGATGTGTGGGCCATCGGCGCATTCAACCGAACCGCCGTTGCGACAACCTCATCGTGCGCGCCCGCGCATCCGGCGCCGGCATAGATCGTGATCGCCTCGCTGCGGTTGAGAATGGCCGCAATCTCATCAAGATCCGCATCGCTCGGTCGAATGACCGGAAGCCGCGCATGAACCGCATATGGCGGCTCCTCGTGCGACGTCGCATTGGCGACATCCGCCGGCACGACCAGTACGGCCACGCCGCGCCTGGTCAGCGCGGCTTGGCAGGCCGCCACGGTCTTGCGGCGGGCCTGCTCCGGCGTCACGATCATCTCGCAATAGACGCTGCAGCCCTTGAACACGTCGTTGAAATCGATCTCCTGGATCGACTCGAATCCCAGATCCTGCCGCACGATTTGCGTCGCGATCAGGATGACCGGCGCGCGGTTGCGATTGGCCTCATAGAGGCCATTGATGAAGTGGAGACTGCCGGGGCCGCAGGTTCCCGCGCAGGCGGTGAGGCGGCCGGTGAGCGACGCTTCGGCCCCCGCCGCGAAGGCGCCGGCCTCCTCATGTCGCATGTGCACCCAATCGATGTCGCTGTGATCGATCGCGTGGGCAATGCGATTCAACGTGTCGCCGACGATCCCGTAACAGGTCTTCACGCCGGCTGCTTGCAGCGTTTCGACCAAGAGATCAGCTACTCGCTTGCCCATCGCGCAACCTCACGTGCTCGGCTCATGCGGAATTAGTATTCGGTGCCTGCGCGACATATCCCCCCGATGGGGGACGCGCTGTCCTGTTTGGGGGAGCGGCGCGCGCACTGTGGCAGGTCACAATATTCCAAGCGATCCGGCGCGAGAGACAGCCTCGGTACGCGTGCCGACTGCCAGCTTCGAGAAGATCCGCTTGACGTGCGACTTCACCGTCTCCGGCGAGATCTCAAGGGTCCGCGCGATGCGTTTATTGGAAAAACCCTGGCTGATCATGCCAAGGATATCGCGCTCCCGCGCCGTGAGTGGAGTGCTGACGTGCGTTTGCCTGGAGCGGCTGGCCGCATGCCGGGCATTCCAGCGCGCAAGCAGGCTTCCCACGAAAGGAAGGAGTTCGCGATCCGCTGAGCCGGGAGCCTCTGTCCGGTAATAGGCCCGCCGCAACAGCACACCTGATCCAGGTCCTCCCTCCAGGAAGATCTGCCAAAGGCCTGCTGCCGCGCCCGCCTTGAGAGTGTGAAAAAACAGTGCGTCGGCTTCCTCGGCCTCGCCGATGACCGCGAGCATCTCGGCAAGCTCGACCGCCAACCCGCAACCAAGATAGAGATTCCGCTGCTCCAGAGCTTGATGATAGAGCCGCCGCATTGCCGTCACGGCGTCGCGCGAGGGAGCCTCGGCCCATGACACCCGCCAGCGCGTCAGCGCGCGATAGCGGCTGACCTCGGCATTCGCGTATCCCGATCCCGCACGGTGAGTCTCGGCATAGCGATCGAGATATTCGGCGCTGAGGCGCGCTTCCCGCACCCGGCCCTGCTGCAGCAATAACGAAACACGCTCGGCGATACTTGCGGCAACCAGCCTCGGCCAGTTGCGGCGTTCCCCCAGAGCTTCGGCTTCGCGAAGCAGCAAGGTCGCGAACTCATCCTGAGCCCTTTGCCTGGCGATGCGTACATGAACGAGGTACGCGCGTAGCGCGCACTCGATCGAGCCCTCCGCGTTGATCATCGCAAGCCGATCGCGCAGCAACTTGTCGGCCTGGTCCGGGTCGCCCGCTTCGTAAAGCAACTGCGCGGTCAGACACGCCGGGAAAGCCGCAAGGCCGCCGCGTCCCTTGACGGTAGCTTCCGCGATGCTCGCGGCGTCCGACGCCAGCCGCCTGGCGGTGGACAGCTGAAGATGATCAAAGGCTGCCGCCGCCTCGATCGACAGGTCGAGCATCGCGGCCATCGCAATGGATTTCGACCAGCGCGCCCGCGGGCGGTGTCGCGGGAGCGCATAGAGGAGATCGAACCTGCCGAGCTGCCAAAAGCCAAGGCGGCAGAGCGTTGCAGCCGCGTGGCACTCCTGGCCGCTTCCGTTCTGCTTGAGATGCGCAATCGCGATCGCGAGGGCGGCAAGGCTGTCGTCCTGAAAGGCAAGGCCAGCGGCGCGAAGCAGGTCGGCTGCCGCGCGCAGCGGCCTTGCAAGCGTCGGGGATATGTCGTCGAGCTGCCGCTCGATGTGCTCGAGCGTGCCAACAGCTTCGTCGACCTGGGATGCCGACATGAAACGCCAGGCTCGCGCCAAGTCCCGCTTGATGTGCGGGAGCGAGCCGCCGGTAAGGTTCTGCTCCGCTCTGCA
>JBBWZU010000128.1:0-3898 GCA_039649225.1 Hyphomicrobiales bacterium
GAGGATGGGCTCCGGTTTCTTTTTCACTGCCTTCATAGCCGACCGCTTTTTCGCGGGATTTGTGGGACAGTCAAGCTTTCAAAGCAGCTTTGGGATTGAGCCGACCAGGGGAGCGGGCTGGGAATACGGCCCCGAATAGCAGGCCATTGCCGGCGGCGTTGGGAGCGCCCAAATCACTCGCTTGCCGCTCCCTGACCCCGGTGCTATCCCGCCCGCATGACGACGGAATCCATCAGCAACATCCGCAATTTCTCGATCGTGGCGCATATCGACCACGGCAAGTCGACGCTCGCGGACCGGCTGATCCAGCTCACCGGCGGGCTCGACGCCCGCGAGATGGCCGGCAAGGAGCAGGTGCTCGACTCGATGGACATCGAGCGTGAGCGCGGTATCACCATCAAGGCGCAGACCGTGCGCCTCGCCTACAAGGCCAAGGACGGTAAGAATTATGTCCTCAACCTGATCGATACGCCTGGGCACGTCGACTTCGCGTACGAGGTGAACCGCTCGCTCGCTGCCTGCGAGGGCTCGCTGCTGGTGGTCGATGCCAGCCAGGGCGTCGAGGCGCAAACGCTGGCGAACGTCTATCACGCGCTCGATGCCGGCCACGAGATCGTGCCGGTGCTCAACAAGGTCGATCTGCCCGCCGCCGAGCCCGACAAGGTCAAGCAGCAGATCGAGGACGTGATCGGGCTCGATGCTTCCGAGGCGATCATGATCTCGGCCAAGACCGGGCTTGGCGTGCCGGACGTGCTCGAGGCGATCGTCACCCGCCTCCCCGCCCCCAAAGGCGACCGCAACGCGACGCTGAAAGCCCTGCTGGTCGACAGCTGGTACGATGCTTACCTGGGCGTCGTCGTGCTGGTTCGCATCGTCGACGGCACGCTGAAAAAGGGCCAGCGCATCCGCATGATGGGCACCAACGCCGCCTATGACGTCGACCGCACCGGCGTGTTCACGCCGAAGCTCACCCCGGTCGACGAACTCGGCCCGGGCGAGATCGGCGCGCTCACCGCCTCGATCAAGCAAGTGGCGGATACGCGCGTCGGCGACACCATCACGGACGACCGCAAGCCGGTGACCGAGATGCTGCCGGGCTTCCGCCCCGCCATTCCGGTGGTGTTCTGCGGATTGTTTCCGGTCGATGCCGCGCAGTTCGAGGATTTGCGCGCCGCGATGGGCAAGCTGCGCCTCAACGATGCGAGCTTCTCGTTCGAGATGGAAACGAGCGCGGCGCTCGGCTTCGGTTTTCGCTGCGGTTTTCTTGGGCTGCTGCATCTGGAGATCATTCAAGAGCGGCTGGAGCGCGAGTTCAACCTCGAACTGATCGCAACCGCCCCTTCGGTCATCTACAAGATGAAGCTGCGCAACGGCACGGATATCCAGATCCACAATCCGGTCGACATGCCGGACGTGATGCAAATTCTGGAGATCGAGGAACCGTGGATCGAGGCGACGATTTTGACGCCCGACGAATATCTTGGGAGCGTGCTCAAGCTGTGCCAGGACCGGCGCGGCACGCAGAAAGAGCTCACTTATGTGGGCAACCGCGCGATGGTGAAATACGACCTGCCGCTCAATGAGGTGGTGTTCGATTTTTACGATCGCCTGAAGTCCGTGTCGAAGGGTTACGCGTCGTTCGACTATCACCTGACCGATTTCAAGGTCTCCGATCTGGTGCGCATGCAGATCCTGGTCAATGACGAGCCGGTCGATGCGCTCGCCATGCTGGTGCATCGCACCCGCGCCGAGCAGCGCGGCCGCGCCATGGTGGAGAAGCTGAAAGAGCTGATCCCGCCGCACATGTTCCAGGTGCCGATCCAGGCCGCCATCGGCGGCAAGATCATCGCACGCGAAACCGTGCGCGCGCTGCGCAAGGACGTGACGGCGAAGTGCTACGGCGGCGACGTCTCGCGCAAGCGCAAGCTTCTCGACAAGCAGAAGGAAGGCAAGAAAAAAATGCGCCAATACGGGAAGGTCGATATCCCGCAAGAGGCGTTCATTGCGGCGCTGAAGGTGGATGTGTGAGGCGGCACACAGGCTGTGGCGGGCGTAGAATTACGTAACCCCGCATTTGCTCACATTTCTTAAAGCTTCGTCACGCATCGTGGAACCCTTCACGCAAGGGGAACCAGTGGTGCTCGGGAAAATCGGACTCAGCGGAATTGGCGGGCGGCTTGCCGCGGTCATCGGCCTGTTCGCGATCGGATTGATCGCCATCGTGGCTGCGCTGTCGTGGATGAACGCCGACAGTGTCGAACAGTCCCGCCGCGATCAGCTCAAGAGCGTGATCGATATCGCTTACGGCGCCGTGGAGCGGCAATACAAGGATGCCCAGGAGGGCAAGACTTCCATGCAGGAAGCGCAGGAGCGCGCCAAGGCCGCGCTGCGCATCATGCGCTACAACAAGACCGACTACATATTCGTGATCGACGATACGGCGAAGACGCTGGTGCTCGGCGCGCGCCCTGAGGTCGAAGGCCAGGACGGATCGAAGAACGTCGACCCGACCGGCAAGTACTTCTCGCTGGAGATGGTCAAAGTCAGTCGCGAGCGCGGCGCCGGCTACGTCGACTATTACTATGCCAAGCCCGGTGCCGACATCAATAACGTGTCGGCCAAGACTTCCTATGTTCGCCGCTTCGATCCTTGGGGATGGAGCATCGGGACCGGCGTCTACATGGACGACGTTGCGGCGCAAGTACGCCAGACGACGCTGATCGCAGCCGGCATCGGTGCGGTCTTTCTCATCATCATCGGCGGCATCGCCACGCTGGTCGTCCGCGGACTGACCGGGCGTCTCAGCGCACTGAGCGTTGCGATGACGGCGCTCTCCGCCGGCCACACCGATACACCGCTTCCGCAGGCCAAGGGCAACGATCAGATCGACATCATGACGAATGCCGTCGTGGTGTTCCGCGACAACGCCATCGAGCGCAATCGTCTCACGGCCGCGTCGGAAAACGAGCAGCGCACGCGAGGCGCGCGCCAGGAACAGGTCGAGGCCCTGGTCCGTACCTTCGACGCCAAGATCAAGAGCATGCTCGATACGGTGCGCGACAATCTTGGCGGCATGACCAAGGCCGCGGGTGATCTTTCGACCGTGGCCTCCGCCGCCAGCGACCGCGCCTCGGCGGCCGAGAACGTCTCGCAGTCGACCTCGCGCAATGTGCAGACGGTTGCCAGCGCGGCCGAAGAACTGACCGGCTCGGTGACCGAGATCGGTTCGCTGGTCGGGCGCGCCACCGACGTGATCGGCAAGGCCTCGAGCCTCACGCGCAGCACCGACACCGCCATCGCAGGGCTTGCGGCGAATGCCGGCAAGATCGGCGACGTGGTCAATCTCATTCAGGCGATCGCCGAGCAAACCAATCTGCTGGCGCTCAACGCCACCATCGAGGCGGCGCGCGCCGGCGAGTCCGGCCGCGGCTTTGCGGTCGTGGCCTCCGAGGTCAAGGCGCTGGCGAGCCAGACCGCCAAGGCCACCGACGAGATCCGCGCCCAGATCGGCACGATGCAAGAATCCACCAAGGGCGCGGTCGATGCGATCGCCGCCATCGTCACGACGATGGATGAGGTGCAGAGCTTCACCAATTCGATTGCCGCGGCGGTCGAACAGCAGAGCGCGGCCACATCCGAGATTTCGCGCAGCATCCAGGACACCGCGCAAGGCGCCGGCGAACTGACGAGCGAATTTGCTCACGTCGCCCAGGCGATCGGCAATACCAACCGCACCGCCGCCCAGCTCGGCGAGACGACCACACTGCTGCGGCGCGAGACCGAAGCGCTCGACAAGGAAGTCGGCTCGTTCCTGCGCGGAGTCGCCGCAGCCTGACAGCGGTGACGCGGCCTCAGGATCGGCGATACGCGCGCACCGGAAGGCCGCAGTCCCGCGGAA
>JBBWZU010000669.1:0-8928 GCA_039649225.1 Hyphomicrobiales bacterium
AGTCCCCTGCCCCGGCGCTCCGGCGGTGGAAATTTTGCCACCATGGGCTTCCACGATGGAGCGGGAAATGGACAGTCCCATGCCCATGCCGTCGGGCTTCGTCGTGTAGAATGCGTTGAACAGGAGCTGGACATCCTTTGGATCGATGCCGATGCCTGAGTCGTGCACTTCAAGTTGCGCGCTATCCGGGTTCGGCTGAAACGTCCGAACATGCAGGACGCGCGGACGGTCAAAGACCGTCGACATCGCCTGAACACCATTGACCGCCAGATTGATCACGACCTGCTGCAGCTGGATGGGATCGCCCAAAATCGCCGGCAAGCTTGCGTCAAGTTCCAGCCGGAGCGCGACCCGCTGGGTCAGCAACTCGCGCCGCACCAGCAGGAGAGCCTCGCTGACGATGTCGTTCAGATTGAGCGGCACGCGCTGAAAAGCACCCTTGTGGGCGAGCGAACGCAGCCGCTGAATAACTCCGTTTGCGCGCGTGCAGTCGGCGATGATGTTAGTGACCGAATGGCGGACTTCATCCAATTGCGGCGACTCGCGATCGAGCCAACGCAGCGATGCGCCGGCATTCGCCGCGATCGCCGCCAGCGGCTGGTTCACCTCATGGGCGATGGACGCAGTCAGCTCCCCAAGCGTCGTCACACGCGTCGCGTGAGCGAGTTGCGCCTGCGATTCCTGCAGCGCTTCCTGGGCCTTGATGTGAGCACTGATGTCGGTATTCGTCTCCAGTACGGCGACAGGCCGCATGCGTTCGTCGCGTCGCAACGACCAACGGCTCGAAACGATGACTTGCGTGCCATCTCGCCGGGTATGCACCAGCTCTCCTTCCCAGCGGCCGGTGCGGAGCGCCTCGTGCATGATCGAATCGAACGGGATGGGATAGACGGTACGCAGGAGTTGGTGCGCATTCCTTCCCGTCGCTTCGTCCCGTCGCCAGCCGTAAAGCTCTATGGCGCCGCGATTCCAGTAGGTGATGATGTCATTCGTGTCGCGCACGAATATCGCGTCATGCGTGAGGTCGAGCAGCCGCGCCTGCTCGCGCAAGGTCATGTTTGCGGACTGATTCTTCAGCGTGAGGAAGGTCGTGATTGCGATCGCAGCGATGCTCATAAGACACCTGATAAGGGCGGTGCCATCATCGAGCTCATGCGTGAGAAGAAAGCTCAGCGCGGTCAGCATAAGGCATATCGCGGATGTGATCAGCACACCCGGGCGCGGCAGAAAGTTCGACGCCAGCATGATGACGACAACGTAGAGCACTGCGACGGCCGCTTCGAGCGGCGTCACCGTGTCGATGACGAAAATACCAATCGCGAATGCGACCGCAACAACCGGAAGCAGCGACGAGGTCGCAAACAACGTGTTTAATCTGCCGGCTAGGCCAAGCTGCAATTTTCTTCCCCGTCCTCGCAGCATCGGCCAAACCTAGGTCGCGTCAAACATGATGTTCTCGCCGCCGCCCGAGTGTCAACGAGTTGGAGCGCGCTCGATTGCCGAACGCGGTTTTCCCACATGCCACGCCTGAACTCCCTCAAGATAGATATAGACGACCGGCGCCGCGGTCGATTGAGCCGGAATGCCGCGAGGTAGAACACCCTGCCAGATTTCCGCAAACCTTCGACAATTAAGGCAATTCCGCACAACCACTCCCTGGGAGCCCGAACATGCCTCGCGTGTAGTTCGACGCAAGATCGTTCGACCCGCCGCAACGCCGGCAAAGCAATCCTCAGGCAGTCGGCGCATTCTTGCTGTACGTTATCGGCCACCACATGCAGACGAATGAAGGACAACCGCTGGAGAGCGCGATATGGCAGCGCATGATGACGGCACGGTCGGACACCTTGATCGCGTGGGGGCGCATGCGTCGCAATCGCCTGAACGCCTTGGATTTGCGCCTTCGCGCATAGTGTCCCGCTGGCTTGCTCCAACTCAGATCGTCGGCAAGCTGGCCGTCCTCGGTGTCGTGCTTTCATTTTCCGTCTCGGCCGCGACGCAAGAAGGCTATCACGGCCACGATCATGATCGATGGCACGCCGAATTCTATTCCAAGCTCATGCGGCCAGACACCAAGACGTCCTGCTGCAATCTTGCGGACTGCCGCCCGACCGAAGTCCGCCCCGGCAATGATCACTACGAGGTCAAGAAAGACGGCAGATGGATCCGGGTGCCGCCGGACAAGATCGTCAAGACGGTTGCCCCCGATGGAGGAGCGCACATCTGCGCGCCTCCATCCGAAAGCACGTCATGGGATCCCGACTATGTCTTCTGCATCATCATGCCAATGGAAACCTAGAGCGGCCGCTGCGGCACTGATCTGACGCCACATCCAATTCTCTTCAGGTCCGTGTATCCGCGTAACCGAATAGGGCAAGTAGGCATTCACCGCCAGCAATCGCTCGCTTGATTGGCGAACGCCTATTTCGATAGGTGCGTGTGATAGCGGCAACTCTATTCAAATGCGGACAAAAGCAACAAAGCATTTGGCCGTCCGCTCGCCATCTACGCGCAGCAACGATGCGCCAACACGACAAGGAGATGGAATATGAAAATGTTCACAGCAACGGCAGCGCTGGCGGCCTCGCTTTCGCTTGCCACCCTGGTGGCGTCAAGTCCTGCCTCAGCCCGGTCCTACTGGCATCATCACACTCGGCACTTCCGGAGCCACAATGCCGCGCTTGGCGGCGGCTATTACAGGGGCGAGTACCAGTTCAACGTGGACCGCCATGATCGCGCCTCTTCACCGTTCGCCGGCGGCGGCGGAAAGTGAGCCCCCGAAACGAAAGTCGACGAGAGCCGAGGCGCTCACAGCGGTTCCGCGCTAGGGCAGCCGGCCTTGCGCGTGCTGCTTCAAGTCTTCCACACACGTGCCAGCATGGCGCCGCTGGCAATCTTTGGCGTATCTGTGATGTTGATTGCGGCGAATTCCGCTCAGCTGCATTTGATTGATGCTGTCTACGCCAAGCAGCGCAAGGTGCCCGAGGTAACCTATGGCCGGGCGTACTCGAGGCTCGGCGCGCGCACTGCAATTCAACCGGACGACGTCGTGAAGGACGGCATCATGATCGGACGCGATCCGGATCCCTTCATCCGCGAGGAAATGCTGCGCCACTATGGCGTGGGCGGGCCCCAATGGACTGGAACAATTCGACACCTGCGCTGGAGTCTGGTCGACGGCCGGACGGAGATTCCTGATTGCCTGGATTCCGCCCCGCTCACCCCGGCCAGGCAGATCGGCGAATCACACTGCAGAAGTTTCCGCGCTTGAAGGTCGGATCCTTGTCGGCGAGCACGTCGGCCTTGACGTTGCCGAACGTGGTATCGGGCTTGTGCTTGATGCCGTCGTAGAACGCCTGAATGATGTCCGCCTTGAAATGGTCGGTGCGAGGATGCGCCTGCACGACGGCTTGGCGTTGCGCGTCGCTGTAGTCGTGATAGGCGATGCCCAGCACGTCCATCTCGACGCCGGCTGTCAGCAGCGCGACCACCGGGTGCATGTGCTGCGGGACGCCGGGCGTCGTGTGCAGCGCGATCGCGGTCCAGACCGTATCGATGTCCTCCTGAGAAATGCCGTGGCCGCGCAGGAAGTCGCGCGCGGCATTCGCGCCGTCGACCTCGAAACGTTCATCGGTGCTGCTGTGCGCAGGTGTCAGGCCCATGTCATGAAACATCGCGCCCGCATAGAGCAGTTCCGAATCGTACCTCAGACGGCGACGCTTCCCGGTCAGCGCACCCCAGTAATAGACCCTGCTCGAATGATGAAAGAGCAACGGGGATTCGGTGTCCCGGACGAGTTCGGCTATTTCGCGAGCGAGCTTGCTGTCCGGAATCTCGATTCCGTCGACCGCAGAAGTGATTGCGGGAGCGAGTGTCATGGCAGGTCTCCTGGCATATCTGTATGTTCCGGTCGCAAGCCGGTCGGAAGCTTCAGTAGGACCCGGTTAAATTCGCAGCGCCTCCGGCTCGGCGAGACGCGCCCCCTGGAAAACACGCGGTGAAATTGCCGGACGCTGGTTGAATGCAAGGCCAAGTCTTTCCCATACGTCCACCAAAGCTACGGCAAGTTGATCGATCAGACGATCGTCGTGGAGCGGTGTCGGCGTGATCCGCAGGCGCTCGGTTCCACGCGGAACGGTGGGATAGTTGATCGGCTGGATGTAGATCCCGTGCTCATTCAACAGGAGATCACTCGCGGCTTGGCACTTCTCGGCATCGCCGACCAGGACCGGCACGATATGCGTATCGCTCGGCATCACCGGCAAGGCCGCGGCGTTGAGCGCGGATTTCAGCCGCGTCGCGCCCGCCTGGTGACGTTCGCGTTCTACATTCGACGTCTTCAGGTGCCGGATTGCAGTCGTGGCTGCAGCGCAGATCCCAGGAGGCAATGCGGTGGTGAAGATGAACCCGGGCGCATGGGAGCGGACGGCATCGATCAGAGCGTCGCTGCCGGCAATATACCCGCCGATGCAGCCGAACGCCTTGGCGAGCGTCCCTTCCAACACATCGATTCGATCCATCACGCCATCGCGTTCTGCGAGACCCGCACCGCGCGCACCGTACATTCCAACGGCGTGCACCTCGTCAGCGTAGGTCATCGCCTCATACCGTTTCGCGAGAGCGCAAATGCGCCGTATCGGAGCGACGTCCCCGTCCATGGAGTAGAGCGTTTCGAATACGATCAGCTTCGGCCGGCGGCCCGCCTGACGCAGCAACTCTTCGAGGTGCTCGACATCGTTGTGGCGCCAGATCAGCTTGTCGCAACCGGAATGCCGCACGCCTTCGATCATCGAATTATGATTGAGCGCATCGGAGAGGATCACGCAGTCGGGAATGAGCTTGGCGATCGTCGCGATGCCGGTCAGGTTCGACACATAACCGGACGTGAACACGAGCGCGGCCGGTTTGCGGTGCAAATCAGCCAGCTCTCGCTCAAGCTGGACCAGAGGGTGATTGGTCCCGGCGATATTGCGCGTTCCACCGGCGCCGGCGCCGACACGGGCCGCAGTCTCTGCCAGAGCGCCGATCACTTTCGGGTGCTGGCCCATGCCGAGATAGTCGTTCGAACACCAGACAACGACTTCGCGCCGACCCTTGGGAGAATGAAAGTACGCATGGGGGAAGCGGCCGGCGATACGCTCGAGGTCGGCGAAGACCCGGTAGCGCCGTTCCTGCCGCAAGAGGCTCATGGCGCTGGTGAAATAGCGATTATAATCCATATAACGCCCCTCGATCGGACCGGCCGGTAGCTTTCGGAGGAGAAGATAGTGGGCTCGCAGGAAATGACTTGGCTCGAATTGCCCCAATAGGATGCCAATTGCACAAATCAGACTTCAGTGCAGGATCGCTCCGTGCCATTCCTCGTCGGTCACCATTCTACAATACACCTTGAAGTGCTCCTCGCAGAATAAAAGCCGCGCGCCTGTGTCCATATTTACTTCGATCGTCGCCAACTGAGGCCGCGTGGCGGACTCCGAGAGGCAGGCCATGCACCACTCGCGTTTCTTCATTCTAAGCAACTTGATCTTCTCTCGTTAAGTTGGTCGAGAGTTGCGGGGTAGGAGTTGGCGCTCACCGGCCGGGCAACGCGATCCCAAACGACCCGGCCGGCAAGCCACCAGACGCTCCACTGCGAGGAGTTGGCGCAGGAGCGAATTTATCGTCGCTCTGTGCATGTAAATGGAGCGCAGACCTTACCGCCGCCTGTCGTATCCATTAAACTGCATCCATGAAGGGGGCGGACGGAGTGCTGCGCAAGATCGAATAAACGCGATTCTTGCACTGAAGTCGAACGTTCCCGTCCATAGTAAAGCGGCCGACGAGTTGATCCCGGCCTGCTTCGGGTCGTGCGCGCAATTCGTCAGATCGGCCCAAACAATGCACTAGCCAAAGGCGTAATGGCTTGAGTTGAATCGCCGTGATTGGATCGAAAGTGTCGCAATGAACGACCTTTCGAATAAGTAATTTGGCAGCTGTCTACCGCGTGACTAGCTCCGGGACAGACGCATTCGAAAAAAGAAGCTCTATCCGGCGCTTTCCTCGGAAAGCTTCACGCAGGAGATGTGATGTTCACCAAGATCACGACCGCGCTCGCGGTTGCCCTCGTCCTCGGTTCACCCTCGCTCGCACTGGCGCAGGGGTTCGACCCTAACCTCGCCAATCGCTATCCGCACCTCGCCGATCCGCACATGCACGGCTATGTCGATGGTGCAAACGCACCCACGCAGATGGGTCAGGCCCCAAACGCGGCGCCCCAGTCCGCGCCAGTGCATCTGCGACAGCACCACGATGTCAATTCCCCGCGGCAATCACATCAGTCAGGAGTTCGGCATCGACCGCAATGACCGTGCGTCTTCGCGGTACGCAGGCGTCGGATTCCAACCACCGCACCATCGACGCGATTGCGGCTGTCTCAGTCGCGTCATGCGACGCGCTGGAGCGCGGTCACATGTGAAGCGAAGGCCTGATCGGCGCATGCGGTTCCATAGCAATAGAGGCGGTCGTCGGGCGCGAGGATTGCTTCAGCGCGGCCATCGCGGACCACAAAGGGATTGCCACAGCCCCGGCAGGTCTTCGGGCAACCGTTCGCCAAGTATGGCATGACATTTCGCATGTCACAGCCCCGTCCGAATGATGAGGCCGACGACGGCCACGATCAGCGAAACGGCGAGTGCCGGTGTAATGTCGAGTTCCGGCGTCCTGTAGCCACCTAGCCGAAATATCGCGTGCAGTTGCCACATGATTTCCTCCTCGAATGCGCCGCGGCGGGAAGATCCGCCGCTATTGCGAGCCGCGCACGCTAATCTCAGGACGGCGTGGAGCCGAAGGCGATCTCCGTGCGTACGGCAGTTATGCACTTTGGCTCTACACACATCCATCAGACCTACGGGCAGCTCCCTCATACCTTTGTTTTAACTGACTAGTCTGCTAGTGCCCCGATTCCGGCAGCACACCATGATGCGGACTTTCGCATCGCGCGATTGAAGAAGCCGGGAATGCATAGAGCATATCAAAGGTACTCCGCCAGAATTGCTGAAACGTAACCTGGAGATTAAGAAGCGGCGCCATATGATATTGACGCAAGAGAATAATTCCATCCGATATGAGCGCTATTGCAACAATTTCACCTTAAAGGAGACAAGGGTAACAAAGCGCCTCTCCGGCCCGGCCCGTATATCAGCGGCGTAAGCTTGAGCCAACATCAACAAGGAGACGTGAGATGAAGACGCTTGTTACCAAATTGGCGATCGCGACCTCAATTGCGCTCGCCACGCTGGCCGCCACCGAGGCGGCCTACGCCCAACCCTCGCGGCACCACGCTAACCGGGCGCTTCAGAGTCGCCCGGCCGCGCTGCCCACCGAAGAAGGCCAGGGCTACTATGACGGCAACTACGAGTTCAACGTCGATCGCAATGATCACGCGTCGTCGCCCTACGCCGGCGGCGGTTTCTAATCGACGCCGGTTTGCTGGGACCGGAACTGCTCCGCCCGGTTCTCAGCCTAAAGCGGTCGGCCGTGCGCCGGCCGCTTTTTTGTGCAATCAAGTTATCCGCTGGCATCGGCAACGGTCCGAGGATACCCACCTCCTGTTCCATTTGCCCTGCACGACGAATTCGGACGGCAGGGATTTGGGCCGTCGATTTCCCGCCCCATCGTCAAAGCGCATGGCGGTCGGATTTCCGCATCCGGCATGGACGCAGCGGGTGCCGATTGCGGGATCGTGTACCAAAAGCCGATTGACGCAACACCCGAACAGCCGCGGCAATCGCGCGCAAACACGCGAAACGCCTGGTCCCCACATTCGTTGGCGACCCGACCAGAACGCGCGGGCTGGCGTGGCGTGTCGGAAAACATCCAAGGACGCAGGTGCGTCCGCAGAAGGAGAGTTTGATGCTGCGCAAAATAATAATCGTTCTTGCGGTTGTCGTTGCGGCCACGACCGCGATCCAGACTGACGCCTTCGCCCGAGGAGGTGGAGGCGGCGGCGGTGGTCATGGTGGCGGCGGAGGTCATGGCGGTGGCTTTGGTGGAGGCCATGCCGGCGGCTTTGGCGGCGGCGGTCACTTCGGCGGCGGTGGATTTGGCGGTGCCCGCGGATTCGCAGGCGGCCAATTCGGTGGTGGCCACATGGGTGGCGGCCGCGGCTTCACAACCCGCGACAGCGGCATGCATTTCCGCGGTGGTCGCGGCTTCCGGCGCGGCTTCGGCGGCGGTGACTGGGGCTACTACTGCGATTGGCCCTACGATTACTATGGCTACAGCTGCTACTAGGCTCGCTGGCGCCTGACCTTCAGCAGCGGCCATGCCGGGCAGCCGGCATGGCCGTTTACGCCTAATCGCCGGCCAGATCTCCAGACGTGCACCCAGGCAACCTTTGACATGTGACTGAGAATGTTTCCCGGCCCTTATCTTGTTCCATCCAGCAATCCGAGCCTAAATGCCAAGGTGCCGACCGGAGCTGGCTGGCTGCTCTACGAGATCAAGCTCGACGGCGACCGCTGTCAGCTCTGTATCAATGCTGGCGCTGCCAAGGCGTGCAGCCGTGGCGCCTTGGATTTCAGACGCGACTTCGCGCCAATGATTGAAGCCGCCGACGAGTTTCCGGCGCGCCGCGATCACGCGCGAACCGCACCGGCTGCCCGCGTCCGCGGGCCGGCGCGCGTCAGTCGTGTGCCTCGACTTTGGTGGGTAGAAAGAGGTGAAAACTTGCGCCGCGCGGCGAATTGTCGAGAGCGCACAAACGGCCACTATGCGATTCAACGATTGAGCGGCTGATGGACAATCCCATACCGGTGCCATGGACTTTCGTCGTGAAGAACGGGTCGAAGATCTGGCCCGCCTGCTGCGGGGGCAGCCCTACGCCGGTATCGCTGACGGACACCATAAGTTGCTCGTTTTCCGCGCGCCGTGACTCGATGGCAAGCTCGC
>JBBWZU010000210.1:0-5187 GCA_039649225.1 Hyphomicrobiales bacterium
TGTTCCGGGATCTGTTTCCGGTGCAGCTCGCTTTGCTCGATGCTGCCGTGATGGCGGTCGCGGCGCGCGACGAGCCCGACCAGGAAAACCCGCTGGCCGCGGTGCGACGGAGCCCGAATGGCGGCGCCGCGCATGCTTTGGCGCGCGTCTTCGGAACTGCGCCGGGCGCCTATGGGGCGGGCGTTGAAGCTTTGATCGGACAGACAAGCGATCGCGATGCCATCGGCGCGGCCTATCTGGCTGCCGCGTCGCATGTCTATGGCGGCGACGCCGGGGAGGGCGCGCATTCGCCTGGCGCATTTACCGCACGTGTCGCAGCCGCCGACCTGCTGGTCCATCCAGGCGATGATCCATCGCGCGATCTGCTTGAAGGAAATGAGGACGTGTCCTGCGTCGGCGGGTTCGCGGCCGCGGCCGCTTCGCGTGGGAAAGCGCCTGTCCTCGTGATGCTCGACGTGACCGATCCGCGCCGGCCGCGCGCGCGGCCGCTTGCGGCTGCGCTGGCCCGCATCGTACGCGCCCGCGCGATCAATCCGGGCTTTATTGAAGGCCAGATGCGGCACGGGCCGCGTGGTGCGGCCGAATTCGCCGAAACGGTCGATCGGCTTGTCGGCTTCGCCGAGACGACCGCAGATGTGCCGAGCCCTCTGCTTGATCTGGTGTATGAGGCCTATGTCGCCGATGCGCGGGTGCGCGAGTTCATGATGCTTGAAAACCCCGCCGCCGCACGCGCCATCGCGGATCGCTTCGACGCGGCACGTCGTCGTGGCCTGTGGCACCCGCGGCGCAACGACGTGGACGCAGGTCTCGCGGCGTTGCGATTGGAGGTGGTGTCGTGAACGCGCCGCATCGCCGCGGTGCCTGCCCCGGGGTGTCGGCTCCGATGCTGACCGGCGATGGTCTGCTCGTGCGGTTGACGCCAAGCGGGGCGACGATCGCATTCGATGCATTCGCCGGTCTGTGCGCGGCAGCGCGGCAGCACGGCAACGGCATCATCGAGATAACGTCGCGCGGCAATATTCAGTCTCGCGGTCTGAGCGCGTCGTCCTCACCGGCGTTTGCGGCTGCCGTTCGGTCCCTCGCGATTGATGTCAGCGACGGCATTCCGGTTCTGTCCGATCCGTTGTCCGGCCTTGATGCCGAAGTCCTCGACGCCGGTGCGCTCGCGAGGGTCTTGCGCGCGGCGCTTGCGGCGGCTGGGCTTGCCGCCAACCTGGCGCCTAAGACCTCAGTCGTGATCGATGGCGGCGGCGCTCTGCATCTCGATGACATCGTGGCCGACATCAGGCTCCGCGCTGTCGCGCTGCACGGTGGGGCCCATTTGCACCTCGCGCTGGGCGGCGACGCCGCGACGGCTGTTCCCATTGGCGTCGTCCCATTGGGGCGCGCCGTCGACTGCGTGCTGCGCCTGCTCGCATTGCTTGCCGCGCCGGGACCGCCCTCGCGCATGCGCCAGGTCATTGATGCCGACGGCATCAGTATCTTCAAATCCGCCGTGGCCGACTTCGTGATCGACGAACCATCGCCCGCAGTTCGCGCCGCCGCCGAACCGGTCGGCATTCATCCGCTTCGATCCGGCGTTGCGGCTGTCGGAATTGGTTTGCCGTTCGGGCACTCGGATTCCGAAACCCTGACCCGTTTAATCGAAGCCGCGCGATCGGCTGGCGCTGGCGGCATGCGAACCGCGCCCGGCCGCGCACTGCTGGTTGTCGGAATTTCATCAGGCGCTACGGGGCCGTTGGTCGCCGCCGCGCAAGCGCTCGGGTTCATCGTCGATCCGGCCGATCCGCGCCGAAAGGTGGTGGCGTGCGCGGGTGCGCCGGTCTGCGCGTCCGGCCAGATTCCGGCGCGCGCGATCGCGCCGGAGATTGCGAAACTTGCCGGCGCGCTGCTTGCCGACGACGTTGTTCACATCTCCGGGTGCCCCAAGGGTTGCGCGCATCAAGGGCCTGCTTCGATCAGCGTGTACGGCCATGACGGCATCTGCGACGTGCATGTCGACGGCGCGCTGACGCGTTCGGTGACCGTCGAGGCGCTGCCGCGAGAGATCGCCCATATCATCCAATCGCCGGCCAAGTTGAAGCATGACTGAACAGTCCCAATACCTGCGCGACGGCGCGGCCATCTACCGTCAGTCCTTCGCCATCATCCGCGCCGAAACGGATCTGTCGCGCTTTTCCGATGACGAGGCTGATGTCGTGGTGCGCATGGTCCATGCCTGCGGCAGCACCGAGGCGGCACGCTCGATCGAATTCGGCGGCGGTCTCGTTGCGGCGGCGCGCACGGCACTTTCAAGTGGCGCGCCGATCTTGTGCGATTCCGAGATGGTGGCGCATGGCGTCACGCGTGCGCGGCTGCCTGCCGGCAACGCCGTCGTTTGCACGCTGCGGGATGCCGGCGTGCCGGCCCTCGCCGAAAAGCTCGGGACCACGCGTTCGGCCGCCGCGCTGGAGTTTTGGGCCGGGCGGCTCGCCGGCGCGATCGTGGCGATCGGCAATGCGCCGACCGCGTTGTTTCATCTGCTGGAGATGCTCGACAAAGGCGCGCCAAAGCCGGCCGCGATCCTGGGGATTCCCGTCGGCTTCGTCGGCGCGGCGGAATCGAAGGATGCACTTGCGGCTGATTCGCGCGGCGTGCCTTATCTGATCGTTCGCGGCCGCCTGGGCGGCAGCGCGATGGCGGCGGCCGCCGTCAACGCGCTCGCGAGGGCAGGCCTATGACGCCAACGCTCATGGAACGAGGCCGTCTGATCGGCGTCGGTGTGGGGCCGGGCGATCCCGAGTTGCTCACCCTGAAGGCGGTGCGCGCGCTGGCCGACGCCGACGTGGTCGCGCACTTTGCAAAGAAGGGCAACAGCAGCAATGCGCGGGCGATCGTGGAGCCGCATCTGCGTGCCGGCATCGAGGAACTGCCGCTGCTTTATCCGGTGACGACCGAAGTGCCCAAGACTGAAAGTCTCTATCGCGATGCGATCTGTCAGTTCTATGACGAATCCGCCGCCGCCATCGCCCAGCGCCTCGATGAAGGCCGCGTGGTCGCCGTGATCAGCGAGGGCGATCCCTTGTTCTATGGGTCCTACATGCATCTGCATGTGCGCCTCTCGAAGCGCTATCCCACCGAGATCGTCGCGGGCGTGACCGGCATGTCGGGCTGTTGGTCGGACGTCGGCACGCCGATCACCCAGGGCGATGATGTCTTTGTGGTGCTGCCCGCGACACTTGCCGAAGACGAGCTGGAGCGCCGGTTCGCCGACACGGATGCCGCCGTGGTCATGAAAATCGGCCGTCATCTGCCAAAAGTGCGCCGTGCGCTCGGCCGGGCCGGCTGTCTCGAGCGCGCCATCTATGTCGAACGCGGAACGACCGCGCACGCAATAGCGATGCCGCTGACCAGCAAGCTGGACGATATCGCCCCCTATTTCTCGATTATCCTGGTGCCCGGCTGGGAGGCGCGGTCGTGAGCGGATCGCTCTTCGTGGTTGGTCTCGGTCCCGGAAGTCCGGGCGCACTCACGCCGGACGCCACGGCGGCGCTGCAATCGGCTGACGCGCTCTATGGTTACGGTCCCTACCTCGCCCGGGTTCCGGAGCGTCTTGGTCAAACACGCCATCCCTCCGATAACCGCGAAGAGGGCGCGCGTGCCGCGGCGGCGCTTCGCCACGCGGCGGAGGGCGCGAATGTCGCTCTGCTGTCCGGCGGCGATCCCGGCGTGTTCGCCATGGCGGCGGCGGTGTGCGAGCAGATCGAAAGCGGCGATGACGCGTGGCGTGGTCTTGATGTCACGATCGTGCCTGGCGTGACCGCCATGCTGGCGGTCGCGGCGCGTGTCGGTGCGCCGCTGGGGCATGATTTCTGCGCGATTTCGTTGTCCGACAACCTCAAGCCATGGGACGTGGTCGAACGCCGGCTCGACGGTGCGGCTGGCGGAGGCTTCGTGATCGCGCTCTACAATCCGATCTCCAGCGCGCGGCCCTGGCAATTGGGTGCGGCCTTCGAGCGTTTGCGGCGGCATCTGCCGGCATCGACACCGACCGTTTTCGGGCGGGCCGTCGGACGAGCCGACGAAAAGCTCGTCGTCACGTCGCTCGCCGCTGCCGATCCAGCCTCCGCCGACATGGCGACACTCATCATCATCGGATCCGCATTCACGCGCGTGATCGAGCGGCCGGGTTTGGCGCCGCTGGTCTACACGCCGCGATCGGTAGCGAACTCATGATCGAGCCAGGCAACCGCATCTTGCACGGTTTCGACCGCCGTAACGGCGGGCAGCACCGGCCGGCGCAACATGATCACGCCGATACCGAGCGATCGCGCCGCCGCGATCTTGCCGTAGGTCGCATCGCCACCGCTGTTCTTGGCGACGACGACATCGATTTGGTGCATCGTCATCAATGCGCGATCATCGGCCTCCGAGAACGGTCCGCGCGCCGTCAGATAGGTCGCGTGAGGCACTTTCAGCGGCGGATCGATCGGGTCTACGCTGCGGATGAGATAGCTGTGTTGAGGCGCGGCCGCGAATGCATCAATGTCGCGGCGGCCGACGGCGAGAAATGCCCGGCGTGGCGCAGGTCCGAGCGCTCGAACGGCGTCCGCGATGCTGTCGACCTCTTCCCACCGATCGCCCGCGACGGCGGTCCAGGGCCGTCGACGCAACGCGAGCAGACGGACATTGCTGTGCGAGGCAGCCTCCGCGGCATGCGCCGACATGACGGCGGCATAAGGATGCGTTGCGTCGATCAGCGCGTCGATGCGCTGGCCGGCGAGATAGGCCGTAAGACCGTCCGTTCCGCCAAATCCGCCGGTCCGCACCGGCACCGGCTGTTCGGCCGGCGCGGCGGTCCTGCCGGCGAGCGAAAGGGTAATCTCAAGATCGTCACGATGCGAAAGCCGGCCGGCCAATTGCCGCGCCTCGGCCGTGCCGCCCAGGATGAGAATACGTCGCATGTCGTCAGCTAGTCCGCGTGTCTCCCACCTTGCCGCATCGCCACGATGGCTGTCCATTGTCGGCATCGGTGAATCCGGCGTCGACGGATTGAGCCCGGTCGCGCGCGGCCTGATCTCCGGCGCCGACATTGTGTTCGGCGGCAAGCGCCATCTTGAGCTCGCCGCGACGCTGATCCGTGGTGCCGCGCGGCCGTGGCCCAGTCCGTTCGAGCAGGCCATCCCCGAGGTGCTGGAGCAGCGCGGC
>JBBWZU010000211.1:0-3620 GCA_039649225.1 Hyphomicrobiales bacterium
TGCGCCACCGTGTAGCCATCCGGTTTTGCGCCCGCCGCCATGTTGGCCGGGCCGATGGTGCCGCCCGCTCCCGGCTTGTTCTCGATCACGATCGACTGGCCGAGATGCTTTTCCGTCGCGCTGGCCAGCGCCCGCATGCCGATATCGGTCGAGCCACCCGCCGGCCACGGCACGATCAGCGTCACAGGCCGTGTCGGGAACTGCTGCGCCTGCGCCAAGCCGGCGAACAACGCCAAAGCCGAGGCGAGCAAAATCGCCTTTTTCATGGAACCCTCCCTGTTTCGCAGGCCGGAATTTTCCGGCTATCGTTGCCACCACCATGCCCAATGACGGCGCAAGCAGCAACGGAGACATCCTGTGGCGTATTGGCTGATGAAGACCGAACCGGAAGAATTTTCCTGGGACGACCAGGTCAAGCGCGGCCAGAAAGGCGAGCCGTGGACCGGCGTGCGCAATTTCGCTGCGCGCAAGCACCTGCAGGCGATGAAAAAAGGCGAGCACGCGTTCTTCTATCACACCGGCGATGAAAAACAGGTCGTCGGCATCATCGAGATCATCAAGGAAGCCTATCCGGACAAGACCGACGAGAAAGGCGTGTTCGTGTGCGTCGACACGCGCGCCGTCGAACCGTTCGCCAAGCCGGTGACACTCGCCACCATCAAGGCTGACGCGAAGCTCAAAACCATGGTGCTGGCGCGCGAGCCGCGCCTTTCGGTGCAGCCCGTGACTGCCGAGGAGTGGAAAACCATCTGCCGGATGGGCGGAGTGAAGGCATAGAGCTTGTTAGTGGAGCATGATCTTTTTCCGAAAACCGCTGCACACTTTTCGGGATCATGCTCTAGCGGCTACGTTGCGCACGATGAGTCGCACCGCAACGGAGCCCTAATGTCGCACTGGTTGATGAAATCCGAACCCGACGTGTTCTCGTGGGACGAACTGGTGAAGAAGGGCAGGAATGGCGAGCCGTGGACCGGCGTGCGCAATCATACCGCCAAGCTCAATTTGATGAAGATGAAGACGGGCGATCGCGCCTTCTTCTATCATTCCAATATCGGCAAGGAGGTCGTCGGCATCGCGGAAGTGATCCGCGAGCACTATCCGGACCCGACCGCCGACACGGGCTCGCCCTGGGTCGTGGTCGACGTGATCGCCGTGACGCCGTTCGAGAAGCCGGTCACGATGGGCGACGCCAAGACCGTTCCGGCGCTGAAAGACATGGCGCTGCTGAAATTCTCGCGGCTATCCGTGCAGCCGGTGACCGACCAGGAATGGAAGATCGTGTGCCAGATGGGCGGGGTGAAAGGGTGAATGACGCTCTACCGCTCGTCCCCGCGAAAGCGGGGACCCAGGAGCCAAGAGCTGGATGCCCGCTTTCGCGGGCATGAGCGGAGTGTAGGGCCTACCCCGCGCCAACCACCTTGGCCAACAACTGCTCCCGGCGCGCCGGCGAACGGCTGCGCTTGAGCGTTTCCGAGACGCGCCGCAGCTTGCCGCTCTCGAACGCCGCCACGACGGTCTCATGCACGTAGCTCTTGCGCACGATCGTCGGCGTATTCAACAGATGCTCGGACACGGTCGTGCAGGCATCGCGCACCTGGCGCCGCCGCCCGCGTTCGCTCGCCGCCGGCTCGATGTGAGCCAGCACCTCGAGCGCCGCGGCCGAAGCGGAGAGCGTGCGCAGGTCCTTGAGCGAGATCTTTACGTCGGCGATCTCGCGCAAAAATTCGTTCACGTCGTTCGCCGTCACGATGCGCACCGCGCCGGCCTCATCGCGATACTGGAACATGCGCCGGCCCGGAAGCTGCCGCAGCACGCCGATCGCGCCTGCGACGCGCGGACAGCGAAACTCCTTCTCGACATCCTTGCCGCCCTTGGCGCGGAATTTCAGCGTGATGTTCGCGCCATCGACATCGATATTGGATTTCAACAAGGTCGCGGCGCCGCGCGTACCGTTCGCCTTGGCGTAGCTCTCGCTGCCGGGCCGGATCGCCGTGCTGGAGACGAGCTCGATCACGGCCGAGAGCGCGAAGGCGCGCGTCGGCTCGGCCGCACCCAGATGCTTGCCGACGATGCGCCGGATACGCGGCAGTGCTGCGACGAGGCGCTGCAGCTGCCTCGCCTTGCGGCTCTCGCGCACTTTGGTCCAGTCCGGATGATAGCGATATTGCAGCCGGCCGGCGGCATCGCGCCCGACCGCCTGCAGATGCGCGCGCGCGTCCGCCGCATAGAACACGTCCTCATAAGCCGGCGGAACCGCGAGACGTTTGAGGCGCGCGCGCAGCTTGGTGTCGCGCACGGTGCGACCGCTTTCTGTCTCATAGGTAAAGTTCGGCCCCTGCCGACGCCGCCGGATCGTCAGCGTATCGGCCGCGGCGTAACGCAGCCCGAGAGTCTTCATGGCGCGCGCCGCGCGCCGCGACTCGAGCGTTCGCGCCGGAGCACCCTCCGGGACTGATCCGCCGCCGACATCCGACATCTCAAAGTTCCTTGCCAACGCCGGAAAGAAAGCCGGCCGAAGCCAAATAGTTCCAATGGCTTAGGATTTCAAGCCTTCCGCGATGCCGTTGGTAAACACCTGGGCACCAAGAACCAGGTCTTCATCGGAGGTATTTTCGCTCCAATGATGGCTGATACCGCCGATGCTCGGCACGAACATCATGGCGGCCGGCATCTTGCGCGCCAGCCATTGGGCGTCGTGGCCGGCCCCGCTCGGCATGCGAATATGCTTGCCCGGCGCCTCCCGCTCGGCCGCGGTGTCCAGCGCAGCCATCAGCCGCTCGTCCATCTTGGCAGGCGTCGATTGCGAGATCACGGTTAATTCGACCTTGTGGCGGCCGTCGCGATTTGCCTCCTCGACCAGGCGGAACAATTCAGCATGCATCCGGTCGAGCACAGCCGGATCGGCATCGCGCAGCTGGAACAGCGAGTCGGCGCGACCCGGAATGATGCTGTGACTGCCCGGCTCCAAGGTGATGCGCCCCGTGGTCCACACGGTGCGCGGCCCGCAGATTTCCGGGAAGCGTCTGTCGATCGCGGACAGCAGACGCACCAGCGCGAGACCGGCATCGCGCCGCCGCGTCATCGAGGTGGTGCCGGCGTGGTTCTGCTCGCCCGTCACCTTGAAGGCGTATTGCCAGATCGCCACGATCGCCGTGACGACGCCGATGCGCAGCTTCTCGTCTTCCAGTGTCGCGCCCTGCTCGATATGCGCCTCGAAGAAGCCCGCATAGCGCTCCGGCTCGACGATGACGCGCGGCCGCCCCGCATAGCCGGCGCGCGCGAGGCCCTCCCGCATCGGCGTGCCGTCGGTGCGGTTCATGGCCTTGTCGATATCTTCTTCCTTCAAGAGCCCGGTGAACGATTTCGAGCCGAGGAACGAGCCGTAGTGCCCCTCTTCGTCGCAGAAAACCACGACGTCGACACCGGTGTCGCCGCCCGCCTCATGAATCGCACGCGCGGCCTCCAGCGCGTAGACGCAGCCGAGTGCGCCATCGAGCCAGCCCGCATGGTTCTGCGATTCCAGATGCGAGCCGGAGAGCATTTTGCGGCCCTTGGCCTTGCTCTTCCCCAAAATATTGCCGATGCCGTCGATCGTCGTCTCGAGGCCCGCGGCGACGCAC
>JBBWZU010000246.1:0-4500 GCA_039649225.1 Hyphomicrobiales bacterium
TCGCCGGCATGCAGCGCGGAGGAAAAATCGTAGTCACGCTCCATGCCGGTGCCTTCGCCGGCGATCGCCATGGCGGAGACACTGTGGCTGGAGCGCACATACGAGCCCTTAAAGCCGTGGCTGGTTACCAGCACCATGCCGCCAATGCCGGCCGAGGCGCTCGCGCCGCCGGATTTCGCCACGCCCTTCACGGCGAGTGCCGCGCCTTCGGCCGCGCGCGCGCGTTCCTCGAGCAATTTGACGCTCGGCACTTCAGGATCGATGACGTCGAGATCAGGAAACGTGTGCGTAAGCAGCGCCGCATCGGCAAGGCCCGCGTAGGGATCTTCCGGGGCGACGCGCGCCATCGCGACAGCGCGCTCGGCGAGCGCGTCCGCGCCGTCCGCCCGCATGTCGTTGGTGGAGACGACCGCCTGCCGTCTGCCGACCAGCACGCGCAGGCCGAGATCGTCGCCCTCCGAGCGCTCGCTCTCCTCCACGACGCCCTCGCGCACCTCGATCGATTGCGAGACGCCGCGGACCGCGACGGCATCGGCCGCATCCGCGCCGGCGCGCCGCGCGGCATCGACCAGGCGTTCGGCAAGCCGCAGCAGCGGGGTTTGGTCAAGCAGAGAGGACATGTCGGACTTTCGGTTTAGGGGGCGCGCTCGGTGCTGACAAGGGCGCCGGAAGGGGTACACGTAGCGGCTCCGGCCTCATGTTGGTTTCCAAGGTGTTATCGACAAGAGGCGGATTCGCCTAACTCCGGTCAACTACCGACAAATTGCGCCCGCGCGGCAACCTGACGTCAATCATGTCGGCGCAAGCGCGCCCCGGTACGATTTGTTTACCAGCGATTTTAAGCTGATTCCGAGCGCGCCATGGCATGCTCCCATCAACGCCGGGACACAAAAAGAGACCGGCAGGGAGCGTGTTTTGAGGCCTCAGACAGAACTCGGCGGGGGCTCCGCGGGGTCGAGCCGCAGCGCGCGGCTCCACCCACTCGAACTGCCGGTCCGTTTCACGGCCAACGATGCCGCGGCGGACGAGCGGACGCGCCACGTCGAGCTTCACCGCGAACGCGTGATCCTGCGTCGTGCCGTGCAAGGCATGCGCATCGCGCTCAACGTTCCGGTGCAGGCGTTCCGCGGCGTGTCGATCCGGCTTGTCGAGGCGCAGGACGAAGTTCCGGCCGGTGTCGCGGTGTTCCTTGAGCATTCCGATCCGGCGCTGTCGATCGAGTTGTATTTTGCCGAGAACTCCGACGACGTGGTTGCCGAATGGCAGTTGTGGTCGCGTGTGCTCGGCGTTCCGATGCTGATCAAAGGCGAAGACGGCGAACTGCGCCAGCCGTTCCCGCATATCGGCGCGGTGCGCTGCAAGGCGCCGGCCCCGCGCCGCCGCCGCCGTGCGGCGCTGCATCGGCGCCGTCCGAAATTCCTCGTGCGCCGCCGCCCGGGCGTGACGCGCGCGCAAGCGCTGATGCATTCCGGCGAACGCGAGATCATCGCGCGGAACTAGCGCGCGTCGCAAATCAACTTGGCTCTCGAAGCGCTGGCTCGAGGCTGATTGGCGCCCGATGCCTCTTTGAGTCGAGCCGTAAAATCCCCACCCTCTGAACCATTCGCCGCGCCGCGGCGACTAACCGTCGGTGCCCAAAATGCGCCGGCGCAGCCCGTTCAATGGCGAACGAGCCGGTCCGCACGGGCAAAATCCCCCAACCTGCACGGACGTTGAGGACCATGGCGATGCGTGGAACGGTAAGACACTTGGCCGCGGCAATCGCGTGCCTTGCGGCGGTCGCGACGAGCGTTGCGACCGCGCAGGACGCGCCGAAACCCGATCTGCCGACGTGGTTCATTGACATGCTCGATTCGAGCACGTTGCCGCGCATACCGGGAGCCTTGGCGCTGTTCGAGAGCAAGGCGACGTCGTCGTTCGTCGTGCGCGACAAGGTCGTGGACGCGAGCGAAGCAACGCGTGCGCTGCTTGTTGCGGATGGATGGCAGCAATACGTCGCTCCGTTCACGGCCTACAGGCAGGACGAGAACCTTTCGATCATGTCGTTCAAGAAGGGATGGCAGGCGCTGTCGGTCTTCATCAGCGTTGCGCCGGCGCAGGACGGCGCAACCTCGATCCAGTACACGCCCATCGTCGTCAAGAACGACCTGCCGTTTCCCAAGGATGCTGCAAAAATCGAGTATTCGCCGGAGCGTCCGCTTCTCATCTGCATCACCGCCGAGACCCCCGACGCCACACTCGCGTTCTTCATTAAGGCGCTCGGTGAAATTGGCTATTCCGAGTGGTCGACGAAGACCGGCGCCAAGAAGGCACCCGGCGACGGGGCGGGCGAGATCGTCCAACCTGGCAACTATGGGTATTTCGTGCATGACGAGAAGCAGCCGCTCCAGCTTCTGCTCGTGCGCACCACCGACGGCAAGCTCAAGATCGAGCTCCAGGCGATTGCGCCGGATGTGCTGGCGGAGCGCACGAAGCAGGTAAAGGCGATGGCCGGCATGGTCGATGTCACCGCGCTGCCGCGGCTCGAGGGCGCGCAAATCCGCGAGGATCGCAAGCCGACCGCGCTGTCACTCACCTACATGGTGTCCGGCACCGTCCCGAACACGATCGCGGCGGTGCGCAAGCTGCTCGGCGAGAACGGCTGGGTCGCTTATGGCGCGCCGCTCGAGGCGCATGAACTCAATCTTTCGCTCAAGAAAGGCTCGCAAGGATTCTCGATCTTCTTCACGACCGACGGCAACAACACGAACCGTACCGGCGTGAACATGAGTTCCGAACGGCTTTACAATGATATTCCGATTCCGCCCGGCGCGAGCGATGTCGTGTTCGACCACACACGGCCGCTGCTCGATACCATCGCGCCCGGCACGGTCGACGAACTCCTCGCGTTCTTCCGCAAGGAGTTGACGGCCGCGGACTGGAAGCCGTGGTCCGCGGTGGATGCCGCGCGATGGCCGAACGCCAAGATCGAAGAGACGATCGCGGACGGCGTGCGCGCCTACTTCACGCGCGACAAGAATGACCGGCAGGAGCCGATCCAGGTGTCTCTCGCAAGCCGCAAGGACGGCCGCGTCGATATCGAGGTTCGGGTGCCGCCGTTCGCGCGTCTGCAGGATCTCAAGGCGGGGCAGGACACGTACGGACTGCCGAAGCCGGACCGCATCAAGAGCGCATCGGGGCGCGACGGTCAGACCCGCCGCGAGCTCACCGCGACAATTCCTGCGGAGCGCGACGTGGTGCTGGCGTTCTATCGGCGCGAGATGGCAAAGCTCGGCTGGAAGGAGGATGCGCGCGGCCCGGTCGAAAGCGGCGATGACATCGTGCTCAAGTTCGCCAAGCCGGACACGACCGCGGGTCTCAAGCTCGGCTTCGCGTATGACCTCACGACCGTGAGCCTGGTGCAGCAGCTTCCCGACCGCATCGCGCAGGAACGCATCAAGGCGCAGCGTGATGCCGAGGAGAAGTGGCGCAAGCGCGCCGAAGAGTATCTGCGCGCGCCCCCGCGCGTGCTGGAGGCGATGAAGGAGCCGACCGGCGTGCCGATCCCGGTTCCGGATGTTGCCCGGAAAGTGAAATTCGACAATGCGCGCGGCGACGTGACGTTCCAGGCGGACGCGGCCGTCAAGGAGATCACCACCTTCTACCGCGGTGCGCTCGAGCCGTTCGGTTTTACGGAAATCCCGACCGTCATCGACGACGAGAAGATCGCGTCGCTGCACTTCGCGCGCAACGGAAAGCAGCTTTACCTCTCGGTGTCGAAGTTCGGCGAGCGGACCGAGGTGCGCAGCTACGGGGCTGGCTTGCTGGCGTTCGCGGCCGATGCGCGCGCTCAGGAGGCGATGCGCGCGTCCACCTTGGCGCCACAGCCCGCGCTGGAGCAGCTTGAGGCCGACGAGAGCGACGGTTTGCCCATGCCGAAAAAGCACGAGCTCAGCGTCGCTGACGATTCGCCCTTCCGCAAGGAGCGCAACGTGACCGTGTTGGCATCGCTGCAGTCCACGCTTGTGTTCTACCGGCGCGAGCTGACCAGGCTTGGCTGGAAGGAGGAGGCCGACGCGATCGTCAAGGCGGAAGAAGCCTCACTCAAGTTCACGGCGCCCGACGGCCCCGGCGCGCTCACGCTCTCGCGCAAGGATGGAAGGACCGTCGTCAAGCTCTGGCAGCGCAATCCGGCGCAAGCTGCGAAAGACGGCGTCACCGCCAAGGCCGGAATGGGCCGTATCATGATCGGCAGCATCATCGACTCGGAAGCCGTCGTTACGATCAACCGGCAGACGATCAAGGTCGCGCCGGGGACCGGCCAGAAAGGCGGCGGGCCGAAGCTTGATCTGCAGCCGGGCAAATACAAGGCCTCGGTCAAGGTTCCCGGGAAACCTGCGTTCAATGAGGACGTGACGGTGGTCGCCGGCGAGACGCTGGGCTTGCTGATCGGTCCGGGCGGGGTGCTTCCGTTGCCGGTCTACTGAAACGCCCGGCGCTCACGGGCCGCCTTTAAAAGAA
>JBBWZU010000272.1:0-2651 GCA_039649225.1 Hyphomicrobiales bacterium
GATCTGCGTGAGGGAGCCGGTCCGCGGATCGAGCGACTGAACCGATCCGGGCTCCCCAATCGCGACGTGGACGAGGCCGGTCGCCGGATTGAAGAACGTGGCGTCGGGACCTCCGGCGATTGGCCATTGATGCGTGACCTCGCCGGAATCGCAGTCGACTTCGACCACCGCGGCCTCGTCGCAGGCGACATAAAGCCGGCGCGCCGTGTGATCGATATCGAGGCCATGCGCGCCCGCGGACGGAAGCGCCCAGTGCTGCACGCCGGTGAGCTCAGGAAGCCGGGCCACCAGGACCATCGCGGGGTCGCGGATCGCGAGAAACACCCGCTCACCCGCCGCATCCGTTACGCACCAGCGCGGCCGGCCTGGAAGTTCGATCGAAAATTCCCTGCTTCCATCCAGGCTGAATGCATGAAGCGTTGGGCGGTTCGCCTCATCGCCGATGCAGGCCGAAATGGCGAGGCCGCGTGACGGCACGATTGCGACACCGTTCGGCCGGGAGCCGGTCTTGAAAACCGCCTGCGTTTCCAGGCTCGCCGCATCGACCCAGGCGAGGCTTGCGGCTCCCCGGTTGGTGACCAGAACGATTCCTTCGGCAGCGACCACACCGGCCGCCTCCTTGAATCCCGGCAAGGTCGCGATATGTGTGCCGGCGTCGTGATCGATCACCTCGACGCAGTCGCGTCCCGTGTGCGCGATGAAGACACGCCGGGTTTTCGGATCGAAGGCGCCGTGATCGAACGCGCTTGCGGCCGAGTCCGGGATTTCGATCGTGTTTGTCAGCTTTAACGCCATGGCGGCCCCGAATGGTTGCTGTGTTGTCACTTTGTGGAGATGCGTTCGACCAATGCGGCGACACGCGTGGTGATGAAGTCCCAGGCGATATCGAAGTCGTCACTCACGGCGGGGCAACGTCCCTCACCATTTTTTATGGGACCTCCTCGTAGGAGCCGGTATCGAGCGGCACCGTCGCACCGCCGACTGCATGCCAGGCCGTGATCCCACCGACCAAAGCCCTGGCGTCGTAGCCCCGCTGTCGCAGCTCGGTCACGGCCTTGCCACTGACCTGAAATCCGCAAATGCAATAAACCACGATCGGACGGTCCCGCGGCAGCTCCTCGGCCCAGCGCGGCAGCGCCGCAGGGGCGTGGATGGAGGCACCCGCCAGCATATCGCTGCGTCGGGCCAAGTCCCTCGGCAGACAAACATCCAGAAGTACCGGTCGGCGATCATCGTCATTTTCAAGCGAGGTCTTCAGCTCCTCGGCCGAAATCAGCGCCTCTTTTTGCGCCGGCGAGCCGAAGGGGACGAAGAGCTTGTCTTCTCCCGCTCCTTCGCCGATCGCGAGACGATACCGTGCGCCGATCCGCTCCCAATTCAGGTTAGCCATCGCCTGATCGACATAAGCAGCTGCCTTGGCTCCAAAATCGAGATGATAGGCATGTTCATACATGTCGAGCGCGAGGATCGGAGTGGCCCCCGGCAGAGCGTGCGCGTGGTCCGCCGCCCAGTGGTTGACCAGTCGGCCCAAGCGCTCAGACCAAGCGAGGATCGCCCAGCCCGAACCGCCTGCCAGCGCCTTTGCCATGGCGGTAAACTCGGCACGCCAGGCCGTGACGCTGCCGAAATCGCGCTCGAGCGCCTGGGCGAGTTCGCCGGACGGCACCTCAAGACCGGTGGGCGGGTTGTCGCCGTCTCCACCCAGCGAATCGAAATAGAGTTCGTGCAGGATCACGGAGCCCGCGGCGTTCAGCTCTTCGCGCTTGAGGCCATTGATCTCGAACACGGGAGTCCGCGCCCAGTCGAGGGCCGCAAGGCGCGCCAGAATGGCGTTCAGCCGCTGTAGCGCGCCGCCGTAGTTATTTTCGTAGTGGCTGACGAGCAGCTGCTCGGAAAGTCCGTTCATCCGGTGCGGCTTGAGCAGGAGCGGCCGGATGGTAACGGTCGCGGGCGTGCCAGCCTGCTGAAAGGAAGAAAAGGAAGAAGAGGGTAGACTTTGCAGATCCATAGCGTACTCCTTGCGTTGCTGATGCGCATCACTTTGCGTCGATGCGCGCGATCAAAGTCTCGACACGCGTGGTGATGAAGTCCCAGGCGATGTCGAAGTCGTCACTGACGGCCGGACACTCATCCCAGCGTTCTTCGGGTTTTCCGGGCGCAAGCTTGCGGCCGGCATCGCAGGCGAACGAGACGATCAGGTCGGCGTCGGTCAGTTGGTCGGCCGCGATCAGCGTCGGCCGATAGGCCTGCACGTCGATGCCGCGCGTCTTCATGCCTTCGACCACATTGGCCGGGACCTCTGGATCCGGCTCGGGTCCCGCCGTGGTCGCCCGCAATGCCAGCGATTTCTCTCGGGCAAGCCGATTGAAATATTCCGCGGCGATCAGGCTCTTGGCCGAACCGTGCAGGCAAACAAAGGCGACCTTTTGGGCTTTCATCCTGTATTCTCCCGAGGCTGACAGGCGTGAAGGATTGCGGTGAACTTCAAAGACTGAGACCGCGGCCGGCGCCTCGTTTTCGCGCGAGCGCGTAGGCACGGGCGGATGCGGCGACATCCTGAATGCCGACGCCGCAGCCGTCGAACAGCGTGATTTCCTCCGGCGCGGTCCGGCCCGGTTTCTTTCCGGTGACAAGATCGCCGAGCTCGGCAT
>JBBWZU010000273.1:0-3590 GCA_039649225.1 Hyphomicrobiales bacterium
GAAGAGATCGCGCGGCCTAAGGTGCATCGGAATGGACCGGGAGATGACCGGTGCGGGCGTGGTTGGGTCAGTTTTTCGTTGACCGGCGACCGGGTTGGCGCGGAGCCATCGGGCTGTGCCTGCTGTAACCGCAAGCCAAGGCGCTCCGCCTGGTGTTTCATGAAATGACGACCAATGCAGTCAAGCATGGTGCGCTGTCAGAACCCAACGGGCGCGTGACTGTCGAATGGTCCATGGAGGATGCCGGCCTCGAGATTGTTTGGTGCGAAGTCGACGGGCCCACGGTCGCCGCGCCGGCCAGATACAATTTCGGCTCGCGGTTGATTGCCCGCACCCTGCGGCAGCTGAGCGCCGACTTCGAGCCGACGTTTCCGCAAACCGGCTACTGCTGCACGATCAAGCTGCCGATGCGATGATCAACCCGCCTGCAAGCGTCGTTGCGCGATCAGGCGATCGAGCGGCTATGTTGTTGTCATAATTTTAATGATTTGCTGCTGAGAAATTCGGTTGGATTGTGATGGTGAGCGTGAATGAGTACCCCGGGATACTATAGGGATGAAGCGCTTCACTGCCGCGAGCTGGCGGCAAAGTCGCGCGATGCGGACGCGATCAAGCGCTGGCTCCAGATGGCCCTCGAATACGACCGGCTGGCCGACAGCATGGCCGCGCAAGTCGCGCGCGGCACGTCGCAGCAGCAGCAAATCCCGCAGCAACAAAGCAAAGCCGAGCCGGACAAGAACCAAGCCTGAAGCAGTTCGCCGTCGTTGACGAGCACTTTCCGAAAAGGTTGGCCATGATTATTGCCGAACTCGGGTAAACCCGAGTTCGACAGGAGGGTAAAGCGGAGCACGCCGCTCGGCCCTCCACGCCCCTCACAGCTTGGTTGAGGCGCGCGACAGAAGCTTCCAATCCGCACCCTGCTTTTGCCAGTTCATCAGGATGTGGAGGTTGGTGCTGCTTTTCTTGCCGTCGGGGACGGACTCGGCTTCGCCCACCCAGTGAAAGCGCACGATCGCGGCGCTGCCGACGACGGCGATTTTCGGATCCTTGTAGGCGAGCGACAGGACCTTCGACTTTCCGTTGGTGGCATTGGCGATGAAGGCCGCCTTGTCCTCGACCCGGGCATCGGAGTGGCTGTAGCTGAGCTCCGGCGCGCAGAGCGCGTCGAGCGTCTTGGCGTCGGCCGCAGCCTGAGCGGCGCGGAAGGCCTCGACATTCTTCGCGACCGCTTCTTCATCCGCCGAAGCCGCGAAAGCCGGGACGACGCCCGGAAGTCCCAACAGTCCAAGGACAAGAGCCCGCAAGGCCAACCGGCGGCGATCGATATTCATCGTTTCCTCCATTTTTTTGTGTGCGGGCAGTCTTGCAGGCATGCTGTTATTTGTCGAGCACTTGCCGGAGGGCATTGGATTGAACATTCGTCAGCTTGAGGCCTTCAGGGCGATCATGGTCGCGCGGTCGACCATCGGCGCGGCAGAGCTGCTCAATATGTCGCAGCCCGCGGTCAGCCGGCTGCTCAGCCAGCTCGAGAGCTCGCTGCGGCTCACGTTGTTCGACCGCAGCTCGGGGCGCCTGGTGCCGACCCATGAGGCAAAGCTGCTCTATGGCGAAGTGGAGCGGACCTTCGTGTCCGTCGACCGGATCCGCGACATGGCGCGCGACATCCGCTCCGCCGATGCCGGCACGCTGAACATCGCGTCGTTCCCGCTGCTTGCGCTCGGCTTTCTGCCCAACGTGATCCGTCGCTTCAACGCGATTCATCCGCGCACGCGCATCTCGTTGAGCGTGCAGATGTCGCCGAAGATCGAGGAATGGGCCGCGGCCCAGCAGATCGATCTCGGTTTTTCCGAGCTTCCCTACGAGGCGAAAACCTTCGAGCGGCCGGGCTTCGAGGCCGAGGAGTTCTGCCGCGTCCCTTATCTGCTGATCGTGCCGCGCGGACATCGGCTGGAAGGACGCGGGACCGTCCGTCCGGCGGACGTCGCCGGCGAGCGCTTCGTCTCGCTCACCACCAACACGGTTGGGCGGCTGCTGATCGACCAATTGTTCGAGCGCGAAGGCGTGGCGCGCGAATTGGTGGTCGAATGTCAGGTCATGGCGGTCGTCGCCGACCTGGTGGCTCAGGGCGTCGGCATCGGCTTTGCCGATCCTTTCACGGCCATCGACTTCGCCGATCGCAACATCGTGGCGCTGCGCTTCGAGCCAACGGTGGAAATGCGCATCGGCCTGCTGCATCCGACGCACCGGCCGCTCTCGCGCATCGCCAGCGAGTTCGCCACGCTGCTGCGGAGCTGCAAGCGCGACATTCTCGCGCCCTTCGCGCGATCCGAGTAGGTGGTTGACGCCTAGCTCGTAGGGCGGGCAAAGCGAAGCGTGCCCGCGTGCCTTGCGGCGGTCACGGCCATAGCGCGTTGAAGACGCGCGTAAACGCGCTTTCGCTGCGCCGTTGCCCCGCCCTACGCTATCTTGTTTGTATCGCTCTTTATTTCCGCTCGTCCCCGCTAGCGACCAGCGAGTAGCTTGTGCTGCGCCCGCCGCCTTCATCTTTCTTGAGAATCCCGCGCGCGACGAGATCGGTGATGTCGCGCAGTGCCGTGTCCGGCGAGGTCTTTTCGATGGTCGCGTATTTTGATGATGTCAGCTTGCCGTCAAAACCATCGAACAGGCGATTGAGCATGTCCCGCTGACGGTCATTGAGCTGCGCCGCCGCGTGCTTCTTCCAAAACTCCGCTTTCTTGAAGACAGTCGCCAGGATCGTTTCCGCTCCGTCGAAAGCACGGTCGAGACATGCGAGAAACCATTCGAGCCAAGGCGTGATTTCGAGCGTATCGGCTTTTTGCGTTCTTTCGAGGTTGTCATAGTAGGCGTTGCGCTCCAGGCGGATTTGCGCCGACATGCTGTAAAAGCGCTGCGGGCTGTCTTCCGAGCGTGCAAGCGACATGTCGGCGATGGCGCGCGCGATGCGCCCATTGCCGTCATCGAATGGATGGACCGTTACAAACCATAGATGCGCAATCGCGGCTTTCAACACAGGATCCAGCGAGTCTGCACCGTTGAACCAATCGAGGAAGAATTTCATTTCCGCGTCCAGGCGCGGCGCGGCAGGCGCCTCATAGTGAACCCTCGGCATATCGCTAGACGCCTTTGAGACGACCTGCATGGGTCCAAGCCTGTCGTCGCGCCATGTGCCGACCGTGATTTTGCTCATGCCGCTGCGCCCGGTTGGAAAGAGCGAAGCGTGCCAGCCGAAAAGCCGTTCATCCGTAAGCGGCTCTTGGTACTTCTGGGTGGCGTCGAGCATCATCTCGACCACGCCTTCAACGTTGCGATCCGCGGCCGTGAGCGCACCGGCTTCGATCCCGAGCCGCCGCGCAATCGAGGATCGCACTTGATCTTTGTCTAAAACTTCGCCTTCGATTTCGCTCGACTTGAGCACGTCCTCGGTCAGCGTGTTCAGGACCGCCTCTTCGCGTAAGGCGAAACCGAGCGCCTGCATGCGGCCGATCAGCCTGCCCTGCCGGTGCCGGACAGCGGCTAGCTGCTGGGCCAGCCGGGTCTGATCCCAGTCAAATTTCGGCCATTCGGACCGC
>JBBWZU010000279.1:0-7205 GCA_039649225.1 Hyphomicrobiales bacterium
ACGATCCGGAGCGCGACACGCTGCCTTACGATTCATGTGCCGCCTGCATCGCCACCGCTGTCCTGATGCGACTGGCGCGATGGCTGCCGGACCGGGCCGAGCGCTATCGGGACGTCGCGCGCGAAACCCTCAAGGCTCTGGTTGCCGATTTTCTCACCGTCGGCGGCGTCTTGCTGCACGGAAGCTGGGGGCGGATGCGGCATATCGAGCCCGGCAAACCGCGCCTCGGCCGGTTCCCGCAGGAAGACGTCATGCCGTACGGCAACTACTGGATCGCCGAATGTCTTTTCCGCGCGCTGTCGGACGACTGGTCGGTTCTCTCGCTGAACACAGAAGCCTAATTCGGGATATCCGATAGAACGGGAAACTCATGCAGTTCACGCCCAAGGGAATTTATACGGCGATCGTGACGCCCTTTACGGCCGCCGACACGTTTGACGAGCCGGCCTTTCGCCGGCTGATCGATTTCCAGGTCGAGCAAGGCGCGGCCGGCTTGCTCGTGATCGGCGGGAGCGGCGAGTTCGTCAGCCTCACGCCGTCCGAGCGCGCCCGCGTGATCGACATTGCGATCGATCAGACCGCGCGTCGCATTCCGATCATCGTCGGCGCGCTGGCGCCGGGCACCCGGGAGGTTCAGGAGACAGTGCGCTATGCGGCCAGAGCCGGCGCCAGCGCCGTGCTGGTCTTGCCGTCCTATTATATCAAGGCCAGCCCGGCGGGCATTCTCGAGCACTTCACGCGCGTGGCGGATGCCGCGCCGATTCCGATCATCGCCTACAACAACGCGGGCCGCACCGGCATCACGCTCGACGTCGGCATGCTGGAGCGACTGGCGACCATTCCTTCCATCGTGGCACTCAAGGAATGCGAACGCGATCTCGCGGTAATTTCCGCCAAGATCGCCGCTGTTGGCGACCGGATCGCGATCCTCTCGGGCGACGATGATCTCGGCTTTCCGACATTTCTGCTGGGAAGCCCCGGTGGAATCTTCATGACGGCAAACCTGGTTCCGGCGTTCCATCGCAAGCTGTTTGCGGCGGCGGCGAATTGCGATCTCGCCACAGCCCGCGCCGCGCACTATGCGCTGCTTCCCTTGGTCGAGGCTCTTTATACCGCCAACCACCCGAGCCCGCTGAAGGACGCGATGGCGCTGATCGGACACCCGGTCGGTCCGGCCCGCGCGCCTTTGCAACGGGCGAGCGCGGAGACCCTGCGGCGCGCCGAGGTCGCACTGCAAAGGCTTGCCGCGGTGTCGTTCGGCTGAGTCCAGTTTGACGCTTCCGGCAAGCTCACACCGGCCGGTCGCCGGCCTGAACCTTCACGGCGCGGTTGTCGACGCCCGGCAACATCTTGGCGGGGTCTCGCGTCACCACGACATCGACAACCGTCGGCCCTTTCAGCCCCATCGCGGTGCTCAGCGCAGCTGCAAGCTGATCCGGCTTCTCGACCCGGATGCCGTTGCACCCCAGCACGCGCGCCGCCGCCGCATAGTCGGTCTCGGCGAGGTCCGATGCGTGATAGTTGCCGGCGCCATACACGAGATGCTGCAACGCTTTGACGTAGCCGGAGGCGGCATTGTTGACGACGATGATCGTGAACGTCAGCCCGAGCCGGCGTGCCGTCTCGATCTCGCCGAGCATCATGTTGAAGCCGCCGTCGCCGGTCAGGCTCATCACCACTTTGCCGGGCGCCGCCATCGCGACACCCATGGCGCCGGGCAGACCGTAGCCGATCGACGCAAAGCCCCGGTCGGGCACGAAGGAGCGGCCTGCCTGCTTGGTGTCGAACAGCAATCCGCCCCAATGCGCCGCGAACCCGCCGTCGGCGACCAGATAACCATCCGGCGGCAGTGCCGCGTTGATCGCCGTCATCAGCCGCGCCATGCTGACGGGCACCTCGTCCGAGGACAGACGTTCGGCCACACCCTCGCGCCACATCTCCATGCGGCGCGGGACTTCGGCCGCATAGTCCGCCTGACGCCGCTTGATGGCCGGCGCGTCCGCCGATAGCGCCGCGTGAAGGTCTTCGATGCCGAGCCGGGCATCTCCCCAAAGCGCGAGCTCAGGCTCCAGGGTGCGGCCGAATTCCTCGGCGACGATATCGAGTTGAATGACGCGCTTGCCCTTGCGCGGCACGGTAAAGCGCTTGGTGGCGATTTCGCCGAGCTTGCAGCCGATCACGACGATCAGATCCGCCTCGTCGATCAGCGCATTGGCGATACGATCGTAGCGGCCGAACAGGCCGGCGCTCAGGCTGTCGGTGCACGGAATGGCGCCCTTTCCGGTCATCGTGTGCGCGACCGGGATGTCGATGGCGCAGGCAAAGGCCGTCAGGGCACCGGCAGCGCCGCTGAGATGGACACCGCCTCCAGCGAGAACGATCGGGCGCTTTGCTTCGGTGATGAGCTGCGCCGCACGCGCGAGACCGCGCGCGTCGGGCCGGCAGCGCAATGATGGCGCGGCACCGTGCGCGGGATTGACCACGAACGCGTCCTCGCCGAACCCGAAGGTGCCGTGACAGATGTCCTCCGGAACATCGACCACGACCGGCCCCGGCCGTCCGCTGGTCGCGACCGCGAAGGCGCGGCGCATCAGTTCGGGAATGCGCTGGATGGCCTCAATGCGGATGACCTCCTTGCAGGCCGGACGCAGGATGTCCAGTTGCCGGCTTTCCTGCGTCATGTTCTTCCACGAATGCTCCCGGTGCGTATCGCCGACGAGCGCAACGAGCGGCGTTCCGGCATTCAGGGCTTCGACCAGTCCGGTGACCAAATTGGTTGCGCCCGGCCCGAGCGTGGCATCGGCGAGACCGACGCGGCCACTGACCTTGGCATAGGCGTCCGCCGCGAATACGCCGGCGCGCTCGTCATTGATCAGATGGTGCTTCAGGCCAAGGCGCCGCGCCGCATCATAGAACGGTAGAAGCTGAAACCCGCCCATGCCGAACATTGGCCCGCCGTCGAAAGCCTGGATCATGCGGACAAGCGCTTCGCCGCCGGTCATTTCGTTGTCGCTCATTTTGACTTTCCTTTCGAGGCCCGAGCCATGTCCCGGAGCCTTTTGATTTTGCGTATTGATTGGCTGTGTGTGCGGATACGCGAGGGGATCAGTCGGCGATCCGGAAAAGGACCTTTCCGGCCTGGCCCGACGTCGCGCAGGCGAACGCGGCGGCAAAATCTTCCAGCGCGAAACTGTGCGTGATCAGTGGCGTGAGGTCGAACTTCGGCGACGTCATCAGGCGCTCGGCGGCCAGCCATGTCTCATCGATCAGGCGGCCATAGAGGCCGCGGATCGTGACCTCGCGCAGCAACACATGGCGGGCAAGATCGAGCGGGACCGCGGCTTCTGGCATCCCGGTCAGGATCAGCATCCCTCCGGTCATCACGCAGGCCAGCGCATCGTTGATGGCGCCGATATTGCCCGAGGCCTCGATCGCCACGTCGATGACGGCGTCGCCGACGCCATCACTCAAGGCTTGATGCGCGACGTCGATCGCCGCGTCCGCTCCCAGCTTCAGCGCGAGCTCAAGCCGGCTTGCCGCAACATCCGAAGCAACAATCCGATGCGCGCCGAACCTGCGCGCGACCGCGATGGCGAGGAGGCCTATGGGTCCGCAGCCAGTGATCAGCACGGTCTTGCCCGCGACATTGCCGGTCATGGCCGCGCGCACTGCGATTCCGAGCGGTTCGAACAGGCTCGCGAGCGCAGACGGCACGCCCTCAGGCACGCGGCGCAGAAGTGCCGCGGGCACGATCGCATGATCCGCGAATGCGCCGCGATCGAGCCGGCTGAACACACGCAGATTGCCACACGTGTGCCGGCGGTTGGCGCGGCATTGACCACAATGCCCGCACGACAAGTGAGTTTCGGCCACGACCCGGTCGCCGCGCGCGATGTGCGAAACGTTTGCTCCGAGGTCGACGACTTCAGCACAGAACTCGTGACCGAGCGCAAATGGCGGGCAATAGGCCGATGCCGCCCATGCGTTCCATTTGAGAATGTGCAGATCCGTTCCGCAAATTCCCGCCGACAGAATGCGAAGCGCCGCTTCATCGACTTGCATCGCCGGCATGTCGCGCCGAACAAGTTCGACCGCGAAGGCTTCAGGCCTTGCCAGCACAAGCACATTCTGTTGCTGGGGAAAATGGTCAGCACGCGCGACGATCATGGAGGTCTTGAGCTTTCGATACTGCGTCACAGCCTGATGCCGGCGGCCTTGATCACCTGCGACCAAACGACGGATTCTTCCGCAATGCGTTTGGCAAGGTCGGAGGATGATCGATAGTCGGGGTCGAGCCCGGCCTTCTCGCCGCGCTCCACGACCTGCGGCTTGGCGAGCGCGGCCTTCACGGCGCCGGGAGCGAACGGCACCACTATCCGGATCGCGCGGTCCGGATACTGCGCGAACGCAAGGCCGGGCATTGCGGCGAGCATTGCCGCGGCGAGAAATGCCCTTCGTTTCATTGTCGATGGCTCCGTTGGATTCATACGGTGGCGATGGGGGTGAGCGGCGAGCCGACCGCGCCCGGCAGGCGAAGCGGCGGCGCGGTCAGGAAGAAGCGGCTGCGCCGGTTGGCGCGCAGCCATGCGGCAAGTTCGGTCAGGTACCAAAGTTCGCCGAGCGGCAGGCCAAGCCGGAACAGGCAATGGACATGGAGCGGCACGAAGGCGCGCCGGCCGCTCTGCGGCGCGCGCGAAGGAATCGCTTCCACCGCATAGTTGTCGGCAATCAGCGCGGCGATCCCACTATCCGTAATCCAGCGCAGCAGCTTCTCGTCCGCGCCGTCGAGCACCGCGCAGGACGACGTCAGCCTTGCGGGATCCGGCGTGCGGCTCATCTCAAGCAGGAGCTGCGCGAACCCGGTATGAAGGCAGAGCATGTCGCCCGGCTCGATGACGACATCGTCCGCCGCGATGATCCGGAGCAGGTCGTCATAGCCGACCAGCCGGCGTTCGCGGGCAAAATGGGCGTGGAGATCGATCAGGACGCCGCGGCCTTGAACGCAGGCTGCCGCCATGGTCTCGATGCCGAGCTTGGTGCCGGGAGAGTCCTTGCGATCAGCCGGCGCCACGACGTCGATCTCGGCGACGAAGCCGTTGTAGTAGGCAAGCTCGTCCACGCCATCGCCGTCGACATCGAACAGCGCGCCGATATGCGCCAGACTGTCCCACTGCGTCGAATATTGGGTCGACAGCAGCACGGCATCGTCGCATCCGCAGTCGCAATAGGCCCCCTCCTCGCCGAGGCGGTAGTTGAAGAACGGCCGGCCGTTGCGCTGCGTTGCGCGGAATTCAGGCGGGAATCTATGCGGCGCAAGCGCCCGCCCGCCCGGATAGTCGAGCGGCAGGCTGAGGCAGAAGGCCCGTCCGGTCTTGATTTCGGCTGCGCCCTGCAAACGCTTGTCGTGGGAGAGCAGATTGATGCGGCCGAGCTGATCGTCCTCGCCGAAATCGCCCCAGTTCGACCCCTCCGGGCGTTGCGTCCATCGCTTGGCCATTTCGCTGTCCCTCCCTACAGGAAACCGATGGAGAGCCAGGGGAACGCCGCGACGATCAGCAAGCCGACGAAAAGCGCCGCCAGATAAGGCAAGATGGGACGCATTCCCTCGTCCGGGTCGACGCGTCCGATCGCGCAGGCCGCGTAGTAGCCAACGCCGATCGGCGGCGCGAACAATCCGATGCCCATCGCCAGGATGACGACCATGGCGTAGTGCACCTCGTGGATGCCGACGATGCGCGCGATGGGAAACAACAGCGGCGCGAACAGGACCAGCGCCGGAATGCCTTCCAGCACCGCGCCCAGAATAATGAATGCGACAATCGAGACGGCGAGGAATCCGACTTTGCCGCCCGGCATGTTGGCCATCGCGGCGGTCAGGTCGCGCGAGAACCCGGATTGAGTCAGCGCCCAGGCCATCGCGGTGGCGGTCCCGATGATGAGAAGGATGGCGCCGGTCAGCGTCGCGGTGTCGATCAGCATGGGATAGAGCCGGCGCCAGTCGAATTGCCGATAGACGAAGAGCCCGCAGATCACCGCGTAGACGATGCCGATCGTGGAGACTTCCGTGGCTGTCGCAACGCCCTCGACGACGGCGGCGCGAATGACGAAGGGAAGCAGCAGCGCCGGCAGCGCGACAACGAAGGCGCGTCCGATCTGCGCGGCGCGCGGCCTTTCAAATCCAGTCATATCCTGATGGCGGGCCCGCATGCGCGCGACCACGCCGAGCGCGACGGCAAGGATCAGGGCCGGCAGCAGCCCGCCGGTGAACAGAGCCGCGATCGACACATCGGTGACCGATCCAATGGTGATCAGGACAAGGCTCGGCGGGATGGTCTCGGACATTGCGGCGGACGTCGACAACAGCGCGACGAGCTCGCCCGGCTTCTCGCCGCGCCGCCGCATCTCGGGAAACAGAACCGGCGCGACCGCCGCCATGTCGGCGGCCTTGGCGCCGGAAATGCCGGACACCAGGTACACGGCCCCCAGCAGCACGTAGGACAGCCCCGCGCGCACGTGACCCAGCAGCGCCGCCAGAAAATTCACCATGGCGCGCGCCATGCCGGTCATCTCGATCAGGTATCCGAGAACGATGAAGAGCGGGACCGAGAGCAGAATGAGATGCGCCATGCCCTCCTGTGCGCGGCTGACGACGACGGTCAACGGCACGTGAGTGGACAGGCCGAGATACGCATAGGTCGCGATGCCGAACGCAAAGGCGATCGGCACCCCCATCGCGATGCAGGCCGACACCATCGCGACAAAGAAGATCAGGAGATTGTAGTGTCCCAACCCGAGCAGCATCGGGCGGGCCGCGATCAGGACGACCGCGACAGCGCCGACGAACGCAATTGCCGTAATCAGGCCGCGCGGCGTGGCGCGCTCGCATAGCTGCAACAACGAAATGACCAGCATCAATGCGGTACCGAACACGAGCGGCGCGGTTCGCCAGGCCCCTGAAATATCGAGCGCCGGCAATGTGATCGGCATCTCATCCAGCGTGTATTCAAAGGCCGGGTAAAGAATGAGCAGGACGACCAGCGCAACGACCATTGCGCTCACCGTCTCCAGCCAAGCGCGCAATGCCGGGTTGGCAAGATTGACCAGAACGGTCAGGCGCATATGGCCCGAACGGCGCAGCGCAATGACCGCCCCCAGCATCGCCAGCCAGAGGAACATCACCGCAGCAAGCTCATCGGACCAGACCA
>JBBWZU010000284.1:0-4324 GCA_039649225.1 Hyphomicrobiales bacterium
CCACGCATGCGCTAGCGATCCGCCCGGCCGAACACGTTCATCAACTCGACGATCTTGCGCCGCTGCTGACCTTTGTTGCCCGAGGCGATCGCGCCCTCGACGCAATGCGCGACGTGGTCGCGCAGCACCTCTTCCTCGACCTTGCGCAACGCGGCGCGCACCGCGCCGATCTGCGTCACGATGTCGATGCAGTAGCGGTCGTCCTCGACCATGCGCGAAAGGCCGCGCACCTGGCCTTCGATCCGCTTCAATCGCCGGAGCGATGCCGTCTTGGCTTGTGTTCGCATGGGTTGAAATATACCCCTACGGGGTATAGGTTTCAAGTATGTCTCATGATCACGATCATTCGCACGCCGAAAACGCACATGACCATGGCGCCCCGCCGGCCGGATCCGTGCGCGACCCCGTCTGCGGCATGACGGTCGATCCGCATACCGCCAAGCACCGCCACGCGCATAACGGCCACACCTCCTACTTCTGCTCGGCCGGCTGCCGCACCAAGTTCGCCGCCGATCCGGCCAAATACCTTGATCAAGATCAACGCGCGGCCGACGACGTGCCGGAGGGCACCATCTACACCTGCCCGATGCACCCCGAGATCCGCCAGGTCGGCCCTGGTTCCTGCCCGATCTGCGGCATGGCGCTCGAGCCCGAGATCGCCACCGCCGACTCAGGGCCCAATCCGGAGCTTGCCGACATGTCGCGGCGCTTCTGGATCGGCCTGGTGCTGACCCTGCCGGTATTCGGGCTCGAGATGGGCGCGCACATCGCCGGAGGGCACGGCTTGCTCGACCAGACGCTGTCGAACTGGATCCAGTTCGCATTCGCGACGCCGGTCGTGCTGTGGGCCGGCTGGCCGTTCTTCGTGCGCGGCTGGCAGTCGCTGGTCACGCGCAATCTCAACATGTTCACCCTGATCGCGATGGGGACCGGCGTTGCGTATCTCTACAGCGTGGTCGCAGCTCTCGCGCCCGGCCTGTTTCCCGACGCGCTGCGCGGCCATTCCGGCGCGGTCGCGACCTATTTCGAGGCCGCCGCCGTCATCACCGTGCTGGTGCTGCTCGGCCAGGTGCTCGAGTTGCGCGCTCGCGACCAGACCTCCGGCGCGATCAAGGCGCTGATCAATCTCGCGCCCAAGACCGCGCGCCGCGTGCGCGACGGAGCCGAAGAAGACATCGCGCTCGAAAAGGTAGCGGCCGGCGACATTCTGCGCCTGCGCCCCGGCGACAAGGTGCCGGTCGACGGCATTTTGATCGAAGGCCGCTCCGCGCTCGATGAATCGATGATCACCGGCGAGTCGATGCCGGTGACCAAGGAGCAAGGCGCCAAAGTCATTGCCGGCACGCTCAATACCACCGGCAGTTTCCTGATGCGCGCCGAAAAAGTCGGCCGCGACACCATGCTGTCGCGCATCGTGCAGATGGTGGCGCAGGCGCAGCGCTCGCGCGCGCCGATCCAGCGCCTTGCCGATCAGGTCGCCGGCTGGTTCGTGCCGCTGGTGATCGCGATTGCGCTCCTGGCGTTTGCCGCCTGGGCGATGTTCGGGCCCGAGCCGCGCTTTTCCTACGCGATGGTTGCCGCCGTGACGGTGCTGATCATCGCGTGTCCCTGCGCGCTCGGCCTTGCGACCCCGATGTCGATCATGGTCGGCATCGGGCGCGGCGCGCAGGAGGGCGTGCTGATCAAGAATGCCGAGGCGCTGGAGCGTATGGAAAAGATCGATACGCTGGTGATCGACAAGACCGGAACGCTCACCGAAGGCAAGCCGAAGGTCGTCTCGATCCTCGCCGCCGAAGACCTCGGCGAGGCCGAAGTGCTGCGCTTTGCGGCCAGCATCGAGGCGCAAAGCGAGCACCCGCTCGCGGCCGCGATCGTCGCCGCCGCAAAAGAACGCGGCATTGCGCTCGCGAAAGTCATGGGCTTCGATTCGCCGACCGGCAAAGGCGCCATCGGAATGGTGGAAGGCAAGCGCGTCGTGCTCGGCAGTGCGAAGTTCTTCGGCGAATTGAACATCGCAACGACGGCGCTCGATGCGCAGGCCGAAGTGCTGCGCCGTGACGGCGCCACCGCGATCTTCGTCGCCATCGACGGCAAGGCGGCCGGCGTGATCGCAATTGCCGATCCCGTGAAGGCGACGACCTCCGCCGCCCTGAAAGCGCTTGCCGACGAAGGCATCCGCGTCGTGATGCTCACCGGCGACAATCGCACGACCGCGCAGGCGGTCGCGCGCAAGCTTGGCATCACCGAGATCGAAGCCGAAGTGCTGCCCGAGCAGAAGAGCGCCGTGATCGACAAGCTCAAGCGCGAGGGCCGCGTCGTCGCGATGGCGGGCGACGGCGTCAATGACGCACCTGCCCTCGCGGCGGCGGAGGTCGGCATTGCTATGGGCACCGGGACGGACGTGGCGATCGAAAGCGCCGGCATCACGCTGCTCGGCGGCGACCTCATGGGCATCGTGCGGGCGCGCAAGCTCTCGCAGGCGGTGATGCGCAACATCCGCCAGAACCTGGTGTTCGCCTTCATCTACAATGCGGCCGGCGTGCCGATCGCGGCGGGTGTGCTCTATCCGGTGTTCGGCATTCTGTTATCGCCGGTGATCGGCGCTGCCGCGATGGCGCTGAGCTCGGTCAGCGTGGTGGCGAATGCGCTGCGGTTGCGGGCGATGAGGTTATGATTTCTCGGCCGTGAACCGCGCACCGCCGAGCTCGCCGGACTGCACCAGCGCCACGAAGCGCACATAAGATTCGTGGAATGCATCGTGACCCGGCGGCGTGCCGGCACGCTCGGCTTCGTCGCGCAGCCCGCGGTACATTGCGAGCCGCTCGGCAAGGATGACGCCCCATTCGCGGGTGAGATCGTCCACCGCAATGATACGAAAGCCGGCGCCCTCCAGCAGCGTGCGATAGCGCGCAACGCTTTGCAGCGATTGCGCCGCCATGCCGCGCCACAAGAGGTCGGCATCGGCGGCACACAATCGCGCATCCGGCGTCCAGTCGGTGAAGGCGAGCCGCCCGCCGGATTTGAGAATGCGATAGGCTTCGGCGAGCGCCCTCCCCTTGTCCGGCACGTGCAACAACGCCTCCTGACTGACCACCGCGTCCATGCCGTTATCGGGCAGCGGCACATCCATCACGTTGCCTTCGATCACGCGCACGCGATGCGATAGCCCGACCAGTCTCGTCAGCTCGGCCGCACCCGCAACGCGAACCGGCGTCAGCTCGATGCCGGTGACGTCGGCGCCATAATGGTGCGCGAGATAGCGCGCAGGTCCGCCCAGCCCGGCGCAGAAGTCCGCAACGCATGATCCCGCACCGATCCGCGCGGCTTTGGCCAGTGCGTCATTCGCGGCAAGTCCGCCGTAGTGATCCTGGTCGTGCGCAAACAGCTCGTCCGGCCTGACCGCGTCGAGGTGGCGGCGCGCGGCGCGCAGCTTCGACAGAATGATCGCGGTTGAGATCGGGTGATGCGTATAGAAGTCGATCGCCTGCGCGGCGGCGCTGTCCATGGGGCCTCCCCGGCTGGGACGCCAGCATAACAGCAGTGTAAACTGGACGCCTCACGTCTTCTGCGGCGGATCCTGATAAGGCGGCGGCACCGGATCGCGCACCGGCGACTCGCCGGGCCCGGGCGCCGGCGGCACCACAGGATCGCGAAACGGCCGTGCCGGCGGGTCCTGCATCGGCGGCGGCATCGGATCGCGCAGCGGATCTTGCGCGGGCGGAATCGGTGGTGTCGGGGAAGTCGGGTCGGACATGTGTCCTCCTCTGTCCCCTCGACAACGCGCCGCTTTTGCTTCCTGTTCCGAACTCAGAACAGCGCGAGGCTTCTCAACAGGTAGAGTATGCCGATGATGATGACGATGACGCGCACGATCTGCCTGGTGCGGCCGTCGATCGGTAGCAGGTTGACCAGATAAAGAACGAGGATGATGACGAGAAACGTAATCAGAATACTGATCAGGACTGACGCGCCCATGACTTACCCCTCTTGATCGGCCGACCGCGAGCCGGCCACCCGTGCGGGAGACTAACACTGATGGAACCCGAAAGTTCCATCGCCAATGTCGGATCAGTGAGCGTCAGTGCTAAGCTGTCCAGGTTTTGGGAGACACTCATGATCCGCGTCATTGCCGTGCTCGCCGTCCTTGCCGCCGCCCTGCCGGCGCGCGCCGACGACAGCGCCAAAGTGCTCGCCCCCACCGGCACGCTGCGCGCCGCCTATATCGCGACCAATCCGGTGCAGGCCTTCGTGGATCCGGCGACCAAGGACGTGCGCGGCCCCGGCGCCGAGATCACGCGCGAGCTTGCCAAACGCGCCGGCGTGC
>JBBWZU010000286.1:0-2965 GCA_039649225.1 Hyphomicrobiales bacterium
GCGCCTGGAAGTCGCCGCAGTTCGAGCAGGACGAGATCTCGCGGTACATGCCCTGCCCCGGCAGCCAGACCTCGATGTCGTAGGTCTTCTGCGACGCAAAGCCCATGTCGCCGGTGCACAGCGTCACCACACGATAGTGCAGGCCGAGGCGGCGCAGCACTTCCTCGGCGCTGGCCAGCATCCGCTCGTGCTCGTCGTTGGATTTCTCCGGCGCCGTGATGGAGACCAGCTCGACCTTGGTGAACTGATGCTGGCGGATCATGCCGCGGGTATCGCGTCCCGCAGCGCCCGCTTCGGCGCGAAAGCACGGCGTCAGCGCGGTGTAGCGACGCGGGAGAGTGTCTTCCTCGACGATCGACTCGCGCACGAGATTGGTGAGTGGAACTTCGGCGGTGGGGATCAATCCGAGACGTCCGGTCTTCAGCGTCTCCACGCTGACGTCCGCGCCGACCAGCGCTTCGCCCTTGATCGCCCAGAACTGATCCTCTTCGAACTTCGGTAGCTGCGTCGTGCCGAACATCACCTCGTCACGCACCAGCAGCGGCGGGTTGATCTCGTCATAGCCGTGCTCGGTGGTGTGCAGATCGAGCATGAACTGACCGATCGCGCGTTCGAGCCGCGCGAGGCCCTTCCTCAACACTACGAAGCGCGCGCCCGACAGTTTTGCTGCCGTCTCGAAATCCATGAAGCCGAGCTCTTCGCCGAGCTCGAAGTGCTGCTTCGGCGTGAAGCTATAATTGCGCTTGGCGCCGAAGTGATGGTGCTCGACGTTGCCGTGCTCATCCTTGCCCTCCGGCACCTCGTCGGCCGGCAAATTCGGGATGGCGGCGAGCGCGTCGTTCAATTCCTGCGAAAGCGCCTTCTCTTGCGTCTCAAGCGCCGGCATCAGCTCCTTGAGCGCATTGACCTCGGTCATCAGGGCCGCAGCCGCCGCCTCGTCCTTGTTCTTCTTGGCGGCGCCGATGTCCTTCGAGGCCGCATTGCGCCGTGCCTGCGCCTGCTCGGCTTTCAGGATCGCGTGGCGGCGGCGCTCGTCGAGCGCGATCAGCGATGCTGATTGCGCCGGCAATCCACGCCGCGCCAGGCCGCGGTCGAAGGCCTCGGGATTGTCGCGAATCCATTTGATGTCGTGCATGGCGAAGTCTCGGGTTCCGGAATCGGGGTCTTATACCGCTTTCGGAGGACGCCGCACGGCCTCTTTCGCCGCCAGCGGAACGGGTAGTGGTGTCGTAGGGCGGGCAAAGATTGCGCCGCAGCGGCAGCGAAGGCGCAAGCGTGCCCGCCATTGTCCCGTTACGGCGGGCACGCGCTGCGCGCTTTTGCCCGCGCTACGACACGGCGACGACCACCCTACTCCGCCGGCTTGGCGCTGGCGGCAGCGGCCTTGGCGGCGGCTTCGGCGGCGGCCTTCTTCTCGACGAAGCGCACCGACCAGATCGAGCCCTCGTAGAGCAGCAGCAGGGGCCCGGCGAGCGAGAGCTGGCTGATCACGTCCGGCGGGGTGAGCACGGCCGCGATCACGAAGGCGCCGACGATGAAGTAACGCCGTTTCTCGCGCAGCGTCTCGGAGGTGAGCACGCCGACGCGGCCGAGCAGCGTCAGGATGACCGGAAGCTGAAACGCGACGCCGAACGACAGAACCAGCCACATCATCAGGTCGAGATATTCGCCGACCTTGGGCAGCAATTCGATCTTGGCCTGGCCGGGTCCGCCGAGCTGCTGCATGCCGAGCGAGAAGCGCACGATCATCGGCATGACCATGACGTAGACCACCGCCGCGCCGAGCGAGAAGAAGATCGGCGTCGCGACCAGATAGGGCAGGAAGGCATTGCGCTCGTGGCGATAGAGGCCGGGCGCGACGAACTTGTAGATCTGCGTTGCGATGATCGGGAACGAGACGAAGGCCGCGCCGAACATCGCCAGCTTGACCTTGGTCCAGAAGAACTCGAGCAGCGCCGTGTAGATGAAGCGCGTGTTCTCCGAACCCGCGATCCATTCGAACGGCCAGATCAGGATGTTGTAGATGTCGCCGGCAAAGAAGAAACAGAACAGAAAGGTGACGAAGAACGCCACCAGCGCCTTGATCAGCCGCGAACGCAGCTCGATCAAATGCTCCATCAAAGGCGCCTTGGTCGCCTCGATTTCCTTTTCGTCTTCCTCGGTCTTCATGCAGCCTTGCCCCCACCGGCCTCAGGGGCGGGCGCGCTTTTTTCGGGGGCAGCAGCCCCTGACGGGGGAGCCGCCTGGGAAAGATCAGGCGCCGGCGTCGAGGACGCGGCAAAATCCTTGGTCTCGACCGGGGGCGGCATCTCGGGCATCGGCACGGACACCTCCGGCGCGACCGGCGCGGTGCCGAGCGCGACCGGATCGGCCGGTGTGGACGGATTGGCTGACGGCTCGGGCGTCGCGATGCCGGCGTCGGGCGTGGGCGTGTTGGTGGCGCCGCTCGAGCCTGTCGACATCGGGTCGTTGACCATCTTGTCGATGTCGTTCTTGACCGGGTCGAACACCGAGGTGAGGCCCGAGGTCGTGTCGTCGAAGGTCTTCTTCAGGTCGGCCATTTCGGCTTCGCGCATGGCGTCCTGGAACTGGCCCTGAAACTCAGCGGCCATGCGCCGCATCTTGCCCATCCACTGCCCGACGGTGCGCAGCACGGCCGGCAATTCCTTCGGCCCGATCACGATGAGCGCGATCACGCCGATCACGACCAGCTTGCCCCAGGAAATGTCGAACATGGCGTTCTGGCTCAACCCGTCCCTGATGGGATCATGCGTGATGATATTGGCGGGTGCATGATCTTATCCGAAAGCCGGTACCCACTTTTCGGGATCATGCACAAAGGGCGCAAAGCCGGTTCACGGCCGCGCGCCCCTTTGCTCTTGCAAGACTAGCCGCTGCGCGGAACCTGCGATCAGGCGGTCGAGCCTTCGACGCGGTTCTCGGTCTCGGAGCGCGCCTTCATGGC
>JBBWZU010000306.1:0-12669 GCA_039649225.1 Hyphomicrobiales bacterium
TGCGTCATCATCACGGGCTCGGAGAAAGCCTTCGCGGCCGGTGCCGATATCAAGGAGATGATCGGCAAATCCTACATGGACGTCTTCATGGGCAACTTCGCGGCCGACTGGGAGCGCGTCGCGCGCATGCGCAAGCCGGTGATCGCGGCGGTCGCGGGTTTCGCGCTCGGCGGCGGATGCGAGCTTGCGATGATGTGCGATTTCATCATCGCGGCGGATAATGCGAAGTTCGGCCAGCCCGAGATCAAGCTCGGCGTCATTCCGGGGATCGGCGGCACCCAGCGCCTGACGCGCGCCATCGGCAAAGCGAAAGCGATGGACTTGAACCTGACCGGCCGCATGATGGACGCAGCCGAGGCCGAACGTTCCGGCTTGGCGGCGCGCGTCGTGCCGCTCGCCAGCCTGATGGATGAGGCGATGAAGGCCGCCGAGACGATCGCCGGAATGTCGTTGGTGGCGCTGATGGTCGCTAAGGAGGCCGTGAACGCCGCCTTCGAGACGACGCTCTCCGAGGGCGTTCGGTTCGAGCGCCGCACATTCCACGCGCTGTTTGCAACGCACGATCAAAAGGAAGGCATGGCGGCATTCGTCGAGAAGCGCCCGGCGAAGTTCGAGAATCGGTAGCTATTTGCGCACGCAAATCACCCGCACCACTGAGCCCTTGGCGACTTCGCTGCCGGCGGCAGCGCCGTCGGCGGCGATCTTCTGCTCGGCGAGCAGCTTGCGGATCGCCTCGGCCGGCGCGAGCGTCGAACTCGGCGCAGCGACCGGTGCCGCGCCGGCAACGATGACCGGCTTTACGGTCGCAAGTCCGGCGAGACGGCCTTGCGCGTCGAGCACGGCCGCGCCGTCAAATCCGGGTGCCGGCGCGGGCTCGATGGCGAGCGCTTCCGTGACACGCGCCTTCGCGCTGCTCACCGCGCCACCGCCCCCTTGCGCCTGCGGATCGGGCACGCCGAGCAGCATCACGTCGGACGCCTTCATCGGCTCGGCGGCGAGCGCCATCGGTTTGAGGTCCGCCGCATAGACGCGCAGCAGCGCAAGCTTGTCCTTGTCGTCCGCGACACGATCCGCGCCGCCGATACCCGCGACCGTGGTGACATAGCAACCTTCCAGCGCTTCGCGGCTGGTCACGATGTGACCCGGCGCCACCACGACGCCGCTTGCATACTCGACCTTGCGGCGCGGCGGCGGCAGCGCGGATGCGGCGGGGAATGCCGTAAACGCGCTCGACATCGCGACCACGACCGGCTCCATCATGCCGGCCATTGCCTGGTCATAGAGCACCGTGATGCCGCGCACCTCTTCGCCGCGCACCTGCGCGCGCACGTAGAATTTCTTCAGGTTCTGCATGCCCGAGATGACAAAGAAATCCGGCCGCAACACGCTGTATTCGGGCTTGCGGTCGGCGGGCTCCTTCTTCATCCGCTCGAACACCGCCGGCAGCGTCGTGCCCGGCTGCGAGACGCGGAAGGTCTCGACCGAATATTCCCCGCGCGAGGAGGCCCAGCGCATGCCGCCGTTGATCGTGCTGGCCTGCGGCACCAGTTTGGACGGAACGCCGATGCGCGCGCCGGTCGCCGGATCGTCGACCATGCGCCAGCCGACCGCGTCCTGTTTCGGCTTTGCGGCGGCCGCCAAGCCTGCCCGCTCCGGCTGGTTCAGCACGCCGGTCTCTTTGCCGCCTTTGCGCTTCTGGAATGCCTTCACGGCGGCGATCGCGCGCTCGCCGAACTCGCCATTGACCGTGCCGTTGTAGTCGCCGGTCCAGACGAGGTCGCTCTGGATCGAAAGCCGCTCGGCGAGCGGAATAGCCGCGTAAGACTCGGCAAGCGGGCTAGGCTTGGCCTTGACCTCGCCCTTCGTCTCGGTTTTGGGCTCGGCCGCCTTCGGCGCCGCCGGCTTGGCGGCGGCCGCTTTCGCCCTATCTGTGGGGTCAGCCTGCCGGGCGGGCCCGGCGGCGGCGAGCGAAACGGCGAGCAGGGACGAGAGAACCGCGCCGATGACCCTCATGCCGATCCTCATGCTATGACGATGCGGTAACCTATCTCATCGGAAAGCTGGTGCAAACGTGCTGACCTCGGATGAACTCGAACGCTATGCGCGCCACATTGTGCTGCGCGAGGTCGGCGGGCCAGGGCAGGCCGCGCTCAAGCGCGCCCGCGTGCTGGTGATCGGCGCGGGCGGACTCGGCGCGCCGGTGCTGATGTATCTGGCGGCTGCCGGTGTCGGAACCCTCGGCGTGATCGATGACGACGTGGTGTCGCTGTCAAATCTGCAGCGACAAGTCATTCACGCGACCGGCGATGTGGGCGCGCCGAAGGTGATGAGCGGCGCGGCCGCGATCGTGCGCCTCAATCCGCATGTCGCGGTCGAGACGCATCACACGCGGCTCACGGCCGCCAATGCGCTGGAGATCATTCGGCAATACGATATCGTCGCCGACGGTTCGGATAATTTCGCGACCCGCTATCTGGTATCGGACGCGTGTTTCTTGGCCAAGAAGCCGCTGGTGACGGCGGCTGTCGGGACCTTCGATGGGACGCTGACGACCATCCGGGCGCATGAGGGCGGGACGGATGGCAGGCCGAATCCGACTTACCGGTGCCTGTTTCCCGAGCCGCCTCCCGCCGGAGCCGTGCCGGCCTGCGCCGAAGCCGGCGTCCTCGGTGCGCTCACCGGCGTGCTTGGCTCCATGATGGCGCTGGAAGTGATCCGCGAGATTGTCGGCTTTGGCGCCGGATTGGTCGGGCGGCTGCTGATGGTTGACAGCCGCGCGCTGCGGTTCGAGACGCTGAACTATGCCTGGGACCCAGGCAATCCGCTGTCGGGCGAGCGGGCGACGATCAAGGATTTGTCGGTGCACGGTTAGGGCTATTTACTCCACACCGCCACAGTGGTGGCGCCTTTGACCACCGACCATTTGTTCTTGTCGACGTTCACCAGCGTGTAGCAGATCGCCGCGCTGCCCTTCCATGAGGTGCAGAAGCCGTCTTTCGAAAGCTTCCACGTCCCCTCGCCCTTGGCGCCGGCCCGATCCTGCGGCTCGCGCGTGATCTTGCCGTCGGTCGTGAAGGTCATCTTGAATTTCGTGCCCGACGTGGTCGCGGCCGTGAACGTCTTGCCGTCGAAAAATTCAGTCTGGATTTCCTTCGGCGTCAGCTTCGCTGCCGCAAAGGCGACGTCCAGCGCCAGCACTGCGATTGCGACGCCTAAGAGCGCTGCACGCATCGTGATCCTCCCACCTCGATCCGCCGCGATCATACGACAGGTGCGGGACTTCGCATCAGTCAAAACGACGCGGGCGCTTACTGATCCGTTTCGCATGGCCCGAGACAGAAAGCGACGCCGTCGCTGTTGCGAAAATGGCTGCGGTCGACCCGCTCGTAGGTCACGCAGCGCTGCTTGTCGGCCGGATCATGCTGGTTGCGGCGGCAGATTTGCCCATTGTCGGCGGCCCAAAGGCCGTAAACCACGAGGCCGGCGCCGGCGAGGATCGCGGTGCCGTCCGGCAGATGCACGGTGCAGAGCGCCTTTCCGGCCAGCGCCCCGGTGTCGGGCGTCCCGCATAGCGGCACGCCGACGAGCTCGCGGCGGAATTCATCGACCGTCAAAGGCTGCGCCATGACCGGCGCGGCAGCTGCCGCAAACGTGGCGATCGCGACGGCGAGGCGGGAAGAACGAGTGCAGCGCATGTCGAGGAGATCCGGTTTCGATCAGAGCATAGACGGTAGTACACGGTCCGGCGGCCTATGGCCGTCCATGAACGTGCGGATATTGATGATCACCTTCTCGCCCATGTCGATGCGGCCCTCGATTGTCGCCGAGCCCATGTGCGGCAGGATCACGACTTTGCCGGCCCTGGCAAGCTTCACGAGCTTGGGGTTCACGGCCGGCTCATGCTCGTACACGTCGAGGCCCGCGCCCGCGATGTCGCCGGCTTCGACCATCCGGGTCAGCGCGTTCTCGTCGATGACTTCGCCGCGCGCCGTGTTGACGACGAAGGCTTCGGGCCGGATCAGCTTGAGCCGGCGCGCCGAGAGCAGGTGATAGGTTGCGGGTGTATGCGGGCAATTGATCGAGATGATGTCCATGCGGGCGAGCATCTGGTCGAGGCTCTCCCAATAGGTGGCCTCGAGGTCCTCCTCGATCTGCGGGGCGACGTGTTTGCGATTGTGATAATGGATCTGCAGGCCGAAGGCGCGCGCCCGCCGTGCCACCGCCTGGCCGATGCGTCCCATGCCGATGATGCCGAGCCGCTTGCCCCAGATGCGATGGCCGAGCATCCAGGTCGGGGTCCAGCCGCCCCATTCGTGGTCGCCGGTCAGCACCACCGAGCCTTCGGCGAGCCGGCGGGGGACCGCGAGGATCAGCGCCATCGTCATGTCGGCGGTGTCCTCGGTCAGCACGCCCGGCGTATTGGTCACGGTGATGCCGCGCTGGAGCGCGGTTGCCACGTCGATGTTGTCGACGCCATTGCCGAAAGTCGCGATCAGGCGGAGCTTCTCGCCCGACTGGCCCAGCAGCGCGGCGTCGATCTTGTCGGTGACGGTCGGGACCAGAACGTCGGCCTCTTTCACGGCCTCAGCCAGTTCCGCGTGGCTCATCGGCTTGTCATTGAGATTGAGGCGCGTGTCGAACAGCTCGCGCATCCGTGTTTCCACGGTATCGGGCAGCTTTCGTGTCACGACCACCAGCGGCTTTTTGCCTTTTGCCATTTCCCCGCCTCTCGGCGCTCCGCAGGGCCTGCCTGTCGTTTGGCAGGGGCCGCAATTGCCGGATGTTCAGTCCTCTTTAACCGCGCCAGCGGAAACTCACGAGCTCCGGCGCGATAACCAGGTCCCTCTCTACCAGATGGGCCGGGACAAGACAAAGCGGCGGTGCGAGCGCGGGAAACGGCGAATTTTCACGGAATTTGAGCAGCGCGGTGTCAGGCAAGCGAGAGTGGATGATGAGCGTGTGGACGCGGATTATGGCGGGCTTGATTCTCGCGCTGTCAGGGGGCGTGGCTATCGCGGCCGAAGGCGCCGGAACCACCAGCGGGCTGCCGGTGCCGCGCTTCGTGAGCCTGAAGTCCGACAAGGTCAACGTGCGCGCCGGCCCGACCAAGGATCACGACGTGGCCTGGGTCTATAATCGCGCCGCATTGCCGGTCGAGGTGACGGCCGAGTTCGAGAACTGGCGCCGTATCCGCGACTGGGAAGGCGCCGAGGGCTGGGTCTATCACTCGCTTTTGTCGGGCAAGCGCACCGCGCTGGTCACGCCGTCCAAGAACAAGGACGATCTCCTGCCGCTGCGCTACAAGCCGGACGCCACCAGCGCGGTCAGCGCGCAGTTGCAGCATGGCGTGCTGGCGACTGTGAAGAGGTGCAGCAGCGGCTGGTGCCGCCTCACCGGCGACGGCTTCGATGGCTGGATCGAGGAAGGGCGCCTGTGGGGCGTCTATCCGGGCGAGAAGGTCGAGTAGCAGCCGCTCATTGCGCGCTCGAATGGAACAACGCCCACGGGATCGCTATTCTGTCGGATGAGCGAGAATGATTCCTCGCGCACTGACGACGAAAGGCCATCGCATGATCTCGCGACGCACAGTTGTGACAGGGCTCGCGTTCGGCGCCGTCCTGATTGCGCTTCCGGCCTGGGCGAGGCCAAAGTCCGTCCTGGCGATGCTCGATACCGACAATGACGGCACCGTCGATCTCGCCGAGGCGAAGAAGGCGGCGTCCGCGCTGTTCGACCGGCTCGACCCCGATCGGGACGGGACGCTCGACCGGCGTGAATTGCGCGGCCGGCTGAGCGCGAAGGAACTGGCGGCCGCCGATCCCGACCGGGACGGCACGCTGACCAAGGATGAATACCTCAACCTCGTCGAGCAGCGCTTCAAAGCCGCCGACCCGGACAATGACGGCACGCTCGATGCCAAGGAATTGCGCAGCAAGGCCGGCAGAGCGCTGCTGCGGTTGCTGACGTAGTCGTTCTGCGTTCGGACCGCACGGCACCAAATTCAGGCAAAATCGCTCAAGACCGTCCAATCGCGGTGCGTCACTTCACCGCCACGTGATGGCGTGCTCAAAGTTTGAGCCCGGCCGCATCTTGTGCGGCGCAATACCCTTGAACATCTCCAAAGTCTCACCGCGTGACCGGGCCTGATGAGGCGCGGCCGTGCTCCAACGTTTCAAGCGAGAGGCGAATATGGTCGCACTCACGATCAACAAAACGCGTCACGACCTCGACGTCGATCCGGACATGCCGCTGCTCTGGGCGATCCGCGATCACGCCAATCTGACAGGCACCAAATTCGGATGCGGCGCAGCGCTCTGCGGCGCCTGCACGGTTCACATCGACGGCCAGCCGGTGCGCTCCTGCGTGACACCGGTCAGCGAGGCGGCCGGCAAGCAGATCACCACCATCGAGGGCCTCGAAGGCAAGGTCGCCGGCGCCGTGCAGGCGGCATGGCAGCGGCTCGACGTGGTGCAATGCGGCTACTGCCAGTCGGGGCAGATCATGTCGGCGGTCGGTCTGCTGAGCGAAAACAAGAAGCCGACCGACGCGGACATCGATGCCGCGATGGATGGCAATGTCTGCCGCTGCGCGACTTACGTGCGCATCCGCGCGGCGATCCACGCCGCCGCCAACGATCTTGTTTGAGGGGACGCATCATGTATTCGACCATGCACACGCGAAATCCGTCCAAGCCGATTGCCTCGCGGCGCGGCTTCCTCAAAGGCTCGGCGGTCGCCGCCCTTGTCATCGGCACGCAGCTGAATTTCGCCGGCAAAGCGCGCGCCGCGACGCTGCAAGATCCACCGATGCCGAACGCCTTCATCAAGATCGAGCCGGACAGCACCGTGACGGTGATGATCAAGCATCTCGATATGGGGCAAGGCAACACGACCGGCCTTGCCACCATCGTGGCGGACGAGCTCGATGCCGATTGGCCGCAAATGCGCATCGCCTTCGCGCCCGCCAATGCGGCGCTCTACAACAATCTGTTCTTCGGGCCGGTGCAGGGCACCGGCGGTTCTACGGCGATCGCGAACTCCTGGGATCAGTTGCGCCGGGCGGGCGCCGCCGCGCGCGCCATGCTGGTTGCGGCCGCGGCCGATAGCTGGAAAGTGCCGGCGGCCGAGATCACGATCGCCAAGGGCGTGGTGACGCACGCCAAGTCGGACAAGCAGGCAAAATTCGGCGAACTGGTCACCAAGGCCGCGACGCTTGCCGTGCCGACGGACGTCAAGCCGAAGGACCCGAAGGACTGGGTCTACATTTCAAAGCATGTGCCGCGCATCGACTCGACGGCGAAGACCACCGGCAAGGCGGTGTATGCGCTCGACATCCGCCGTCCCGGCATGGTCACCGCGGTGGTGGCGCATCCGCCGCGCTTCGGCGGCACGGTGAAATCGTTCGACGCCTCGGCCGCCAAGGCGGTCAAGGGCGTGGTTGACGTCGTGCAGATTCCGCAGGGCGTCGCGGTGCTGGCGACAGATACCTGGTCGGCGATGAAAGGCCGCGAAGCCCTCAAGGTGGAGTGGGACGACGGCAACGCCGAAAAGCGTTCGAGCGCGCAGATGTTCGTCGACTATCGCAAGCTGGCGGAAGGTCCTGGCCTGCCGGCGGCGCGACGTGGTGATGCCGCATCGGCACTGAGCGGTGCCGCGAAGGTCATCGAAGCCGAGTTCTCGTTCCCGTTCCTGGCGCACGCGCCGATGGAGCCGCTCAACGGCGTCATCGAGATCAAAGCCGACGGCACGGCCGAGTGCTGGGCCGGCGCGCAGTTCCAGACCGTCGAGCAAATGACGGTCGCGGCCGTTCTCGGCCTCAAGCCCGAGCAGGTGACCATCAACACGGTCTGGGCCGGTGGTTCATTCGGCCGCCGCGCCACGCCAAACGCGGACTATTTCGCCGAGATGGCGGCGATTGCCAAAGCGAGCGGCGGCAAGGCGCCGGTGCATCTGGTCTGGACGCGCGAGGACGACATCAAAGGCGGCCGCTATCGCCCGATGGTCTATCACCGCATTCGCGCCGGGCTCGACGCGGCTGGCGCGATCGTCGGGTGGGAGCAGCGGATCGTCGGACAGTCCTTCATCATCGGCTCGCCGTTCGAGGCGATGATCGTGAAGGACGGCATCGACGCCACCGTGGTCGAAGGCGCGGCCGACATGCCCTATCGCGTTGCCAACTTGGCGGTGGATTGGCATCACGTCCGCTCGCCGGTCACGACGCTGTGGTGGCGTTCGGTCGGTCACACTCATACGGCGCAGGCGGCCGAAGTGATGATCGACATGTTGGCGCATCAGGCTGGCCAGGACCCGGTGGCATTCCGCCTTGCACTGCTCGGCGAGCATCCGCGTCACGCCGGCGTTCTTAGGCTCGTGGCGGAGAAGGGTGGCTGGGGCGAGAAGCTTCCCGCCGGTCGTGGCCGCGGCATCGCGGTGCATGAAAGCTTCAACACCTTCGTCGCCATGACGGCGGATGTGACGGTCGGCAAAGACGGCGCGATCAAGGTCGATCGCGTGGTCGCGGCGGTCGATTGCGGCGTGCCGGTCAATCCCGACGTGATCCGGGCGCAGGTCGAAAGCGGCGTCGGCTATGGGCTCGGGGCTGCGTTGCGTAACCAGATCACGCTGACCGACGGTCTGGTCGATCAGTCGAACTTCGACAGCTACGAGCCGTTGCGCATTTCCGACATGCCGAAGGTCGAGGTGCACATCATCCCGTCGCAGGCGGCTCCCACCGGCATCGGCGAGCCCGGCGTGCCGCCGCTGGCGCCGGCGGTGTCGAATGCGATCTTCCAGGCCACCGGCAAGCGGCTCAACGCATTGCCGTGGGACTTCAAGGCGCTCAAGTCGGCTTGAGCATCACAAAAGCAAACCGCCATCGCAGTGATGCGATGGCGGTTCTTTCAGCCCATCAATCGAGAAGCGTTCAGCTCTTCTTCTTCAGCCGCACCACGACATCGACGCGCGCGACCTCATAGCCCGGCGGCGCGATCGGCAGCTTGTCCATCATGACTTCGGCGTTCGGGATATCGACGAGCGCGTTCTCGCCCTCGACGAAGAAGTGATGGTGATCGGAAACGTTGGTATCGAAATAGGTCTTCGAGCCGTCGACCGCGACCTGGCGCAACAGGCCGACATCGGTGAACTGGTGCAGCGCATTGTAGACGGTTGCGAGCGACACCGGCACCTTGGCTTTGGTGGCTTCCTCGTAGAGCATTTCGGCGGTGAGATGACGGTCGCCCTTGGCGAACAGGATCCAGCCGAGTGCCATGCGCTGGCGGGTCGGGCGCAGGCCGACCGTGCGCAGCATCGCCTTGACGTCATGCCACGGGCAGCCGGTCAGCTCGGCGCGGGCTTGCGCGCTGATGCTGTCGCCGCCGGCGCCAAGCGGATGCGGCTCGGAATACACGGTGGTACGGACTTGCGTCATAAATACTAACCCTTGCCCCTGGCGGTCAGCTCGGGGCCGAGACAAACGTTATCGACCAATAATAGGCAACGTGGTCCATAGATGCAACTCTGTCGCAAGTGCAGGAGCTGGCCCAAAACCGGGTCTTGATGGTTGAAAACACAGATTATTCCCCGAATGCCGGCCCCCCGCAGGCTTTGCCCCAACGGACCCGTATGATAGTTAATGCGCCGCCACGCGCCGCCGAAAGGGAACCGATGGAACCGCGCCGCTCAAGCTTTGAATATGAGGACCTGCTGGCCTGCGGGCGCGGTGAGATGTTTCAGCAGGGACCGCAACTTCCGCTGCCGCCGATGCTGATGTTCGATCGGATCACCGAGATCGCGGAGGCCGGCGGCGAATACGGCAAGGGGCTGGTGCGGGCAGTGCTCAATGTGAAGCCGGACTTGTGGTTCTTCCCCTGTCATTTCAAGGGAGATCCCGTGATGCCCGGCTGCCTCGGGCTGGACGCGCTGTGGCAGATGGTGGGATTCTTCCTCGGCTGGGCCGGGGCCTCAGGCCGCGGCCGCGCGCTCGGCGTCGGCGAGGTCAAGCTCGCAGGCCAAGTGCTGCCGCACGTGAAGGAGATCATTTACGGCATCGACATCAGGCGCGTGATGCGTTCCAAGCTCGTGCTCGGCATCGCGGATGGCTGGCTCAAGGCGGATGGCGAGCTCGTCTATCGGGCGAACGACCTGAAAGTCGCGCTGATCAAGGATGGAACGCCGCAACCGGCCGGCGCGTGACAAGACGGCGCGCGATCACCACTTAACGAGCGGCGCACCGATCGGCGTGCGCGCTGACAATGCGGGCGAGGAAATCATGAGACGGGTCGTCGTCACCGGAATGGGCATCGTCTCGTCCATCGGCAACAACACCCAGGAGGTGCTGTCAAGCCTGCATGAGGCGAAGTCCGGCATCACCCGCGCCGAGAAGTATGCGGAACTCGGTTTTCGCTCGCAGGTGCAGGGCGCGCCGACACTCGACCCCACGGCGATCATCGATCGCCGTGCGATGCGTTTTCTCGCCGGCGGCGCCGCATGGAATCACGTCGCCATGGAACAGGCGATCCAGGATTCCGGCCTGGAGCCGTCCGACGTTTCCCATGAGCGCACCGGCATCATCATGGGCTCCGGTGGCCCGTCCGCGCGCACCATCGTGGAAGCCGCCGACGTCACGCGCGCCAAGGGGCCGAAACGCGTCGGGCCGTTCGCGGTGCCGAAGGCGATGTCGTCGACCGCCTCCGCGACACTCGCGACCTGGTTCAAGATCAAGGGCGTCAACTATTCGATCTCCTCGGCTTGCGCGACTTCGAACCATTGCATCGGCAATGCCTACGAGACGATCCAGATCGGCAAGCAGGACATCATTTTTGCGGGCGGCTGCGAGGAGCTCGATTGGTCGCTGTCGGTGCTGTTCGACGCCATGGGGGCGATGTCGTCGAAGTACAATGACACGCCCGCGACAGCCTCGCGTGCCTACGACGTCAACCGCGATGGCTTCGTGATCGCCGGCGGCGCCGGCGTCGTCGTGCTGGAAGAACTCGAGCACGCCAAGGCGCGCGGCGCCCGCATCTACGGCGAAGTCGTCGGTTACGGTGCCACCTCGGACGGTTACGACATGGTGGCGCCCTCGGGCGAGGGCGCCGAGCGTTGCATGAGAATGGCGCTGTCGACCGTGAAAACGAAAATCGATTACATCAACCCGCATGCGACCTCGACGCCGGCCGGCGATCCGCCGGAAATCCAGGCGATCCGCAACGTGTTCGGCGTCGGCGAAAAGTGTCCGCCGATTTCCGCCACAAAATCGCTCACCGGGCATTCGCTCGGCGCGACCGGCGCGCAGGAGGCGATCTACTCGCTGCTGATGATGAACAATGGCTTCATCTGCGAGAGCGCCAACATCACCGAGCTCGATCCGGTGTTCGCCGACATGCCGATCGTGCGCAAGCGCATCGACAATGTGAAGCTCGGCACCGTGCTGTCGAATTCGTTCGGCTTCGGCGGCACCAATGCAACGCTGGTGTTCCGGCATCTCGACGCGTAGCCCCATGCAATTCATGGTCATCGAGCGGTTCCGCAATCGCGACGCCAAGGCGGTCTACCGGCGTTTCCGCGACCAGGGGCGTATGGCCCCGGAAGGCCTCAGATATGTCGGGAGCTGGGTCGAGGTGAATTTCGACCGCTGCTTCCAGATCATGGAATGCGACGACGCGCGCCTGCTGCAGGAATGGATGGCCGATTGGGGCGACCTCGTGGAATTTGAAGTCGTGCCGGTGGTGAGCTCGGAACAAACCCGCGAAACAATCCTTCCTCGACTGTAGAGAGTGTCATGACTGGCTTGATGCAAGGCAAGCGCGGGCTGATCATGGGGGTCGCGAACGACCACTCGATCGCCTGGGGCATCGCCAGGACATTGCATGCGCATGGCGCCGAGCTCGCCTTCACGTATCAGGGCGACGCGCTCGGCAAGCGCGTCAAGCCGCTCGCCGAGCAGCTCGGCTCGACTTTCGTGATGCCGTGCGACGTGGAGGATATTGCCTCCGTCGATGCACTGTTCGGCGCGATCGAGCAGCGCTGGGGCGCGTTTGATTTTCTGGTTCACGCGATCGGATTTTCCGACAAGAACGAACTCAAAGGCCGCTATGCCGATACCTCGCGCGAGAACTTCACGCGCACGATGGTGATCTCGTGCTTCTCGTTCACCGAAGCTGCCAAGCGTGCCGCGAAGCTGATGCCGAAAGGCGGCGCGATAGTCACGCTGACCTTCAATGGCGGCGACCGCGCGATGCCGAACTACAACGTGATGGGGCTTGCCAAGGCGGCGCTGGAGGCTTCGGTGCGCTATCTGGCGGTCGATTTCGGGCGCGCCGGCATCCGCGTCAATGCGATCTCGGCCGGCCCGATTCGCACGCTGGCCGGCGCCGGCATCGGCGATGCGCGCGCGATGTTCGCGTTCCAGCAGAAGCACTCGCCGCTCGGCCGTGGCGTCACGCTCGAAGAGCTTGGCGGCGCCGGCCTCTATCTGCTGTCGGACCTGTCGGGCGGCGTGACTGGCGAAATCCACTTCGTCGATAGCGGCTACAACGCGATCACGATGCCGCATCCGGATGCGCTCAAGGCGGGCGCCGCCAGGGACGCGGAGTGACTTCGTCCGCCGGCAGTCCCGAAACGGCGACAAACAAAAACGGCCGGAATTGCTCCCGGCCGTTTGCATTTGTTTCGA
>JBBWZU010000385.1:0-12846 GCA_039649225.1 Hyphomicrobiales bacterium
GATCGGCACGCAGATCGCCGCGATGCAGACCGCGACGCAGGACTCGGTCGGCGCCATCAAGGAGATCGGCGGCACCATCGGCCGCATCGCCGAGATCGCGGCGACGATCGCGGCGGCGGTCGAGGAACAGGGCGCGGCGACGCAGGAGATTTCCCGCAACGTGCACCAGGCCGCGCAAGGCACCGCGCAGGTCGCGACCAACATCACTGATGTGAATCGGGGCGCGAACGAGACCGGCTCCGCCTCGGCGCAGGTGCTCTCCTCGGCGCAGGCGCTCTCGCGCGAGAGCGGGCATCTGAAGACTGAGGTCGAGAAGTTCGTCGCATCGGTGCGGGCGGCTTAAGCGCTCGCGTTTGATCCGCATGCGGCGCCCGATGCTGATCGGTCCGATTCTCAAGCGTGTGCGCTGAGAAATTCATCCACCGCTAGATTGAATTCCGCCGGCCGCTCGAAATAGACCGAGTGGCCGGCATTGGGTACGCGCACCACGCGCGCGTTCGGCATCATCGGGGCGAGCAGGTCGGAAAGAAACGGCGGGTAGACGATGTCTTCATCGCCGGTGAGCCACAGCGTCGGGACATTCAGCGTGCGCAGCACGCCGGCCGGGCGCCGTGCCGTCGCGGCGAGGCGCGCGCGCAGCGCGATCTTGTCGAGGCCGAGGCTCAGACCGTCGATCTCCTGATAGAGGAAATGCGCCGCCGGCTGCTCGCGCGCCATGCGTTCCCCGGCGGCCACATGGATGTTTTTTGCCATCAGCATGGCGACCGTGGCATCGGCCGCGCGGATCCAGCCCGGCATCTGCTCGGGCTCGCCGAACAGGGGGGCGGCGCGCGCGATCGTGCCGGACGTGGAGGCGAGCACTAACGCACGCACGCGCGCCGGATTTGCCAGCGTGTATTCCAGCGCAGCCCAGCCGCCCATCGATTGCGCCACGAGACGCACGTCGCCGCCGCCGAGATGATCGACGAGTGCGTCGAGATCGCCCGCATAGTCGTCCGGGTTCGGACCGCCGGGCGGTGTGCTCGACGGTGCAAAGCCGCGATGCGCAAAGATCACGCAGGTGTAGCGGTCGCGGAAATGCGGCACCTGCTGCCACCAGCTCAAATGATTGCCGCCGAGCCCATGCGCGAACACCAGCAACGGACCTTCGCCGGACACTTCATAATAGAGCCGGCAATCGGGCCGATCGAGATAGCCGCGTTTCATTGGACAGTCCTGAGGTGAGGCGAGGCAGGAACCGCCATATTCCGACACGAGCTTGCGCAATGTCGAGATGCGATCCCGTCAAATGGCGGGGGCCCGGCGGTGTGTCCGCCGAGCCCCCTTGAGCAGGATCAGCCGGCCTGTAAGCCGGGTTCTGTATGGCGCGAGAGCAAGCCCTCGCACGTGACGGCCATTCATCTGGGACGCCGGTTACCCGGCGCCTCCAGCAACCTACCCGGACGGCCAGACCCGGACATGGGTCCCGCGCATCATTGCTTGCGCGCCGATGCTCGCGCCGTCCCTATTCGGTTTTGCTCCCGGTGGGGTTTGCCGTGCCGCTTCCGTTGCCGGAAGCGCGGTGCGCTCTTACCGCACCGTTTCACCCTTACCTCGTCCCTCGCGGGGCGGGGCGGTTTGTTTTCTGTGGCACTGTCCCTGAGGTCGCCCTCGCCGGACGTTATCCGGCACCGCATGTCCATGGAGCCCGGACTTTCCTCTCAGGGCCGCCTTTCGGCATTGCCCCAAGCGGCCGTCCGGCCGACTGACGCGCTGAGGTGTGGGGGCTATTGTCCCCGCCGTCAAGGTTCCACGCCGGCGAAGGTTAGCGGCGCGCTATTATGGCGCGGCGCCGCCGTCGAAATCCGAGGATGACGATGTGCCCGTCGTAACTCCACCACCCGCGGCCGTTATCGCCGCAATGAGGTCGGGCGATGGCGCGCCGCCGTTCTGTGCGCCCTCCACGTTGACCGGTGTGTCCGGCGAATCCGCGCCGCTGCTCGCTTGCGCGCCGGGGCCCGCGCCCCCGTCGATGACGTCATCGTCGGCGGGAGTTGTGATGGAAGCCTCGCGAGAGGAGGCCTTGGACTGGCTGACTGCCTTGGCCATGCGGATCTCCCTTCAGCTCATGATGGCGTAGCGGCCCTCAATGCCCACCGGCACGGCCGTCAGGTTATGGATGCTGATCCAGTAGGTGATGGCGGTCGCAGACGCCCGCTGGACCTCGACGCTCCATTCGATCTGCGGCGCACCCGGGTTCGGCGTTGTCGGCACGACATTCCATTCGATATGAGACGCCGGATTCCAGTTGAAGGTGAACCAGCGTTGCGTAGCATTGGCGGCGACAGTACCGGTGAATTGCACTCCGACGGACATGGGATGTCTCCTTCCTGTTACCAGCCGAGAACGTTGTATCGCGCTTCGAATGTGATCGGCGCGCCGGTGAGATTGGTCACTTCGATCCAGTAGGTGATATTTGCGAAGGAGGCGCGTTCGACGCGTACGCGCCAGCGCAATTGTGATGCGGTCGCGGACGGCGAGGTCGAAACGACGGTCCAGACCACATGCCAATGAGCCGGCCAGTTGAAGGTGAACCAGCGCTGGGTCTGGTGTGCCGCAAGCGTGGCGGTGAACTGCGTGCCGGCGAAAGTCGAGCTCTGGGTCGCCGAGGCAATCAACTGGCGCAGGTTCGGCCGGTTGCCGATGCGCTGTGTCGCCGGGCGGCCCGACTCGTCCTGCTGCGGAGAGCCGGTTGAGCGCAGCAATTCACGCGCGCGGGCAGGCGACAGTGGCACGCGGCCGCGCGCCTTCAGCACACCCTGCAAGCAGGCGAGTGTGCCGGTCACGATCGGCGATGCGCTCGATGTGCCGCTGAATGTGTCGGTGTACCAGACGCTGGTATTGCCTCCGCCTTGCAGGTCGCCATAGCCGGTCGTGGTCACCTCGCGTCCCCAGCCTTGCGCGTCGACCGCGGCGCCGTAGTTGGAGAAGTCGAGCCTGGAGCGATCCGCACCCCAGTTCCGGCCATGTGTATTGGGTGGCGGCGCGCCCGCGCCGACCAGGATCGCGCCGGAATCCCGCGCGCCGCGCCGGAACGGATTGCTCCAGCCGCTTGGGAAGCCGGTCGCGGGCGTATCGTAGATCGCATTGTCGAGATTGCGTGCGCCGTTGCCGGCAGCCTCGACCACGACGACGCCGCGGCTACAGGCGTAGCGGATCGCATCGTAGTCGTCGGGCCACCACTCGATCGCAATATAGCCGTCCTGCCCGACGCCGCTCGCGCCGGGGCCGGAGCGATGAATCTCCAGCAGCAGAAGATCGCCCGGATTGAGGAGATTGGCTGCTTGGCGGATGACGGAGGCAGTCGGGAGCGAGAAGGCGGCGAATCGGCGGAACGCATCGGAGCAGATGCCGGTAATGCCGAGCGCGTTGCGTGTGCCACCCATCTCTCCCTGTACGGCGGTGCCGTGATTGTTGTCGCCGCCGGCGGCGCCGACCGCGACCGCGCCTTGATTCACGGCAAGATCCTCGTGCGTGAGATTCCAGGCCCACTCGCAATCGATGATGTTGACGCCTGCGCCGCGGCCGCCGGCCTGTGTCCAGGCGAAGCGTGCATCGATGCCGCCGGGCGCCGCGTCGAGATAGCCTTGCCGCACGGTGAAGTCCGGGCTGACCGGCGGCGCGTCTTCGGAGAGCGGCGCCATATCGTTCAACATCGTTGCGTCGAACGGCGTCATGATCGGCGCTTGCCCCGCCGGCTTGACGTAGGCCGCATCCACCAGATCGTGCGCACGAAGCTCGGCAGCCAGCGCGTCGAGGTTCGCGTCGGGCGCCTGCACATTGTAGTAGACCGAAAGATCAGGAATTTCGCCTGCGGCGGTCGGTGCGAGTGCCGCAGCTTCGGACTTCAGATGATCCTCGTGAACGCCGAACAGCGGCTGCAGTACTGCGCCGTGCCTGTCGAGCACGTCTGCAAGCGAGCTGACATCAATATTCGCCGCGGAGGAGAGGCCCGACGGGCTGGCTCTGAGCGCGGCGTCCTGCGCAGCGGCAACGATCAATTCGCGGCGTCCGACCGGCGATATGGCTGGCTTGCTGGGTAGAGACGGCATGGCTCGCTTCTCCCTCGGTTGCTTTGCGGCTAGCGGCCGGGTGCCTCTCCGGCCGGCTTGATGTAGGCCCCTTCGACGTCTGGATGCGCGCGCAACTGTCGCGCCAATTCCTCCGCACGCGCGCCGTCGGACAGTTGGATTGCAAAAGACCGTCCCAGCGACGGATCATCACCGCCGGGATCCAGCGGTACGAAAGTGGCACCGTAATCGCGTGATAGCGCGGCGATCGGATGCGCTTGCGCACCGGCCGGCGATTGCGCGAGTCGTTTGGCGGCATCCGGCGAAAGCTGCGCGATGATTTCGACTGCTGCCATCGGACGCCCGGAAAAATCAAAAGACGACGAACTAAGTAATGATCTGACCTTACTAAGCGTAAGATTGTGTTTTTAGTTTGACTAAGTCACAGGTGTAGAACCTGTTTGATCGCTCTCAGCACGCTTGAGAACAAAGGCGTGTGAGCGTGTCGAGCGTGGATGTATCGGCAATCCCGTCGACGCGGGCAGGGCGGAAGTGACGCTGGAAGGCCGCGACGATGTCGCGGGTCGCCTCGTCATAGACGCCGGTGAGCGCGGCGGCGTAGCCGAATTTCGCCAGCATCGTTTGCAGCATCGTGATGTCTTCGCCACGTTGCGTCGGCACCAGCGCGTCGCCGCCGCCGATCGGTGCCGGCTCGATCCAGAGTCCGATGCCCGCCGCCGCGAGGCGAGCCCAGGGAAACTTTTCGCCCGGGTCCTGCTTGCGGCCGGGCGCAACGTCGGAGTGGCCGAGCACGCGGGCCGGCGGAATGTTGTGGCGCTTGAGGATATCGCGGCAGAGCGCGATCACGGCCTCGACCTGCGCTTGCGGAAAATCCCGATAGCCGAATTCGTGCCCCGGATTGACGATCTCGATGCCGATCGAGCGCGCATTGATGTTGGTCTCGCCCTTCCATGACGATACGCCGGCATGCCAGGCTTGGCGCGCTTCCGGCACAAGCTGGTCGACGCGGCCGTCTTCGTACACGAGATAGTGCGAGGAAACTTTGGCGCTTGCGTCGCACAGGCGCTCGCACGCAGCCACGCCGCTCTGCATGCCGGTGTAGTGCAGCAGCAGGATGTCGACCGGCGCCATGCGCGCGTCGTGGTTAGGTGAGGGGTTCGCCTGCGCTGATTTGAAGTCGGAAACGAATGTCATGGATCGATCAATACACCCGGATTGAGCAGGCCTTGCGGGTCGAGCGCCTTCTTGGCGGCGCGCAGCGCTTCTGCGAACAGCGGCGGGCGCTGTCTGTCATACCATGGCCGGTGATCGCGCCCGACCGCGTGATGATGCGTGACCGTGCCGCCGTTTGCGATCACGGCGTCGAGGGCCGCCCCCTTGATGGCAAGCCATTGCGCGCCGAGCTTGGCCGGATCGCCGAGCGCATGGAACGTGAAGTAGGGCGCGGGACCGTCCGGATAGACATGCGTGAAGCGGCAGGTGACCTGACCTTTGCGGCCGGTCGCTTCAAAGATGGCGTTCTCGGTCGCCGATTTGATGTTGTCGTGGAACGTCTCGAATCGATCCCAAGTGATTGAAGTCTCGAACGTATCGTTGATGACGCCGCGCAGGATCAGCCGCTCCATCGCGTAGGGCATGCGGATGAAGGCGTTGCGCCACACGCCGGCCGCGCCGCCGCGATGCGCGTCTGCGCCGCTCGTCTCCGGCGTGCCGCCGTGATCCGTGCAGCATGCGAGCGCGCGCTTCATCCAGGGCGCGAGGTCGTGGTCGGCCGACTCGAAGGCCAGCACCATGACGGCGGCCGAACCATCCGCGGCGCCGGTATTGTAGGCCTCGGACGGATCGAGGATGCGGCAGTTCGACGGATAAAGTCCCGCTTGAGAAATCGCCCGAACCGCGCGCGCCGCGGCAAAGAAATCCCTGAAGCGGACCGCGCCGCCGGCGCGAAATGTCGGCCGGTCCTGCAGCCGCATCCAGGCCTGCGTGATGATGCCCAAAATTCCTTCCGAACCGATCATCATGCGGTCCGGGCTTGGGCCCGCGCCGGAGCCGGGCAGGCGGCGGCTTTCGAAAATGCCCTTCGGCGTGACGGAGCGCAGCGACTCCACCAGATCGTCGATGTGGGTATAGAGCGTTGCGAAATGCCCGCCGCCGCGTGTCGCGATCCAGCCGCCGAGCGTGGAATATTCAAAGCTCTGCGGATAGTGGCGCAATGTCAGGCCATGCGGGCGAAGCTGCGCTTCGAGCGCGGGTCCATACGTCCCGCCCTCGATCAGCGCGGCGCGCGACGATTTGTCGACTTCGATCACCTGGCTCATCTGGCGCAGGTCGATCGTGACTGCGCCTTTATGGTCGAATCGCTTCGGCTCGACGCCGCCGCACACGCTCGATCCGCCGCCGAACGGCGTTACGGTCGCGTCAGCTGCGCCGGCCCAGTCGAGCACGGCGGCAATGTCGGCCTCGTTATGCGGATACGCAACGACGTCGGGCGCGCCCGCGTAGTCGCGCGCCAGGCCGCGCACGAGCTCAGGATAGGCCTTGCCGTAGGCGTGCGCGGCGCGGTCATAATGGTCGCTGGTGCAGAACGGAAGGGTGGCGGGCGCGGTGATGCGCGGTGCGTCGAGCTTGATCTCGCTGAGGGGCGGGGCGCTGGCACTGACTTGCAGTGCAGTGCCGAAGCGCGCCTCGGCGCGCGACAGCACGAAGGCTTCTTCCTCGACGCTCAGGCCTTCGCCCTCGCGGCCCCAGCCGAAATGCTTCAGGCGTGGTGCTGACATTGTTGTTCTCCCGGCGCGTTTCCGGTGAGACAATAGCAAAGTCAGCAAGCGCGTCGCCCGGAGAAATCATGGCCGCAGAAATCAAGCACGTCCGCACATCAGCCCTCGACATCGCTTACGAAGAAAGCGGCCCGTCCGACGGAATTCCCGTGTTCCTGATGCACGGCTTTCCCTACGACCCGCGCTGCTACGATCAGATGGTGCCGCTGCTGACCGCCAAAGGTTGCCGCACGATCGTCCCTTACTTGCGCGGCTACGGGCCGACGCGGTTTCTCGGTGCCGACACGATGCGTTCGGGAGAGCAGGCTGCGCTCGGCAATGATCTGAAGGAGTTGATGGACGCACTCGGCATCGTGAGCGCATTCCTGTGCGGCTACGACTGGGGTGGGCGCGCGTGCTGCGTCGTCGCGGCGCTCTGGCCGGAGCGCGTGCGCGCGTTGGTGACCGGCGCGGGTTACAATGTGCACGATGTGGCGGGCTCGGTGAAGCCGGCGAGCGCCGAGCAGGAGTATCGTGCCTGGTACGTATACTATTTCCATACTGAACGTGGCCGCGCGGGGCTGACGCAGAACCGGCGTGGGATCGCAAAGCTGTTGTGGAAACTCTGGTCGCTGGAACGTTCGTTCGACGAGGGGGAGTTCGCGCGCAGCGCACCCTCGTTCGACAATCCGGATTTCATTGAGGTCGTGATCCACTCCTACCGGGTGCGTTACGGCTACGCCAAGGGCGATCCCGCCCTCGCGGCGCTCGAGATGCGATTGGCCGCGCTACCGCCGATCACTGTGCCGTCGATCAATCTGCATGGCACCGGCGACGGTATCGCGCCGCCGGAATCATCCGAAAGTCACGCGAAGCGCTTCACGGGCCCTTATGAGCGCAGGCTCGTTGCGGGCGCGGGCCATGCGATGCCGCAGGACGCGCCGCGCGAGACGGCGGACGCGGTTTTGACACTGATCAGGAAGATAAAGTGAGCGGTTGGGGGTCAAATATCCATTAACACTGTTGCCGCGCTGCACTTCACAAATCGGTCAGCGGCACTTACCTTGTGAGTCGTCGTCAATCAACTGAAAGGAGGTGATCCAGTGTCTCATTGTCAATCGCCGCGTGCGGCTACCTGGATCGTCACCGTGTTGGGCGGGGTCTCCGTCTAAGCGAGATACGAATTCAGATCTTAGCCGTCCGTAGGCTAGGCAATGTGGGGGCCATCCGAGAGGGTGGCCCCTATCATTTTGTGCACGCTCATGCCGACAGCGCCTTGATCTCAATCGGGTGCGGCGACGCGCGCGAAATGCCGCGCCGGCAGGCCGCCGACGCCGCATAAAGCCAATCGGCGCTTTTTGCCGACGCCGGCGTTTTCGCCAGCAGCGTGATGTGCCCGCACCATTCGCATTCGAAGATCGAATGACCGGCCAGCGACGCCAGCGCCACGACCGTTTCCACCTCATCCATCGGTGCGCCGCAGTCGGCGCATTGAAGTTTCGCCGCAAGCGATGCGTTCATGCCGCCCTCCACCTTCCGTCCGGCCGTGTCCCTAGCGGCGAACTAAGGAGAGAAGTGGTCCGCATTTGTCCGTACACCGGCTTTCGCGGCGTCAAGGTGAATAGGAAGCTTTTGAATTAAGTAGCGATGCGTTCAAGCCGGACGTAAGAACTCGCGTCTTCCATTGGTTCGGCAATGTCTTGCGAGCGGACCTTCCCGCGGATTGAAGCGCGCGGCGTTTGAATCAGGCCCTGCGCACCATCGCGGGCACAAGGTGCCGGAGGCTCGGCGCACCGACCTGTTGCATCGCGCCGTAAAGCTCGACCCGCATCAGTTCGAGCACGCGCTCGACACCGGCCTGGCCGAATGCGCCAAGGCCCCAGATGTACGGCCTGCCGATGCACACCGCGCTCGCGCCCATTGCCAGCGCCTTGACGATATCGGTGCCGCGGCGAAACCCTGAATCCACCAGGATCGGCATGCGGCCGTGGACAGCTTCGACGATTTCCGGCAGCGCATCGATGGTCGAGCGCCCCGAGTCCTCGCTGCGCCCGCCGTGATTCGACACGATGATCGCGTCCATGCCGGCATCGGCGGCGAGCACCGCGTCCTCGTATGCGAGGATGCCCTTGAGCACGATTTTCATTTTCGTCGTGTCGCGCAAGCGCTTGAGGAAATCCCAAGTCATCGCCGAGGACTGCGTGTTCGTCAGGCCCGACACGTCGATGCCCTGATACATCGCGCGCCGCGTCAGCGTTGCCGCGAGGCCGCTGGCGCGCTCATGGCAGCCGTTGCAGTCGCGCGTGTCGGTCGGCCGCAGACGGAACAAGGTTTCCTGATTGCGTCCGCCCGAGCGATCGACCGTCACGGCGACAGCCAGGCACCCGGCCTTTTCGGCGCGCGCCACCATCGCCTTTGCGACATCCCATTTGTTGGTGGCGTAGAGCTGATACCAGAGTGGCGCGCCGCGCGCGGCGGTGATCTCTTCGACGCCGACATTGGTCACGGTCGAGAGAATTTGCAGGTGGTTGCCCACCTTGGCTGCCCGGGCAACCGCGGCTTCGCCCTCTTCATGGAATGATTGCTGCCCGCCAACCGGCGCGATGACGATCGGCGAGTCGTATTTCACGCCGAGCAACTCGGTGCTCATGTCGACTTTGCTGACATCGACCAGCCGGCGCGGCCGCAGCTGGAATTTTGCAAAGCCCTCGCGATTGGCGCGCAGCGTGACTTCATCATCGATGCCGGACGCCATGTAGCCGAAATGCGCCGGTGGTACGTTGGCGCGGCAGACCGGCTCGAAATCGAACACGTTGATGGCCTCCTTCGGGCTCTTGATCAGCGCATCGGTCCGAAACGGCGCCCACATCAGCGGGTCGGCCAATCTTGTGCCCGGTCCTTCGGCGAGGGCGGAACCGGCGAACAGCGGACTTGCGGCGAGAAATTGCAGGAAACGCCGGCGATATATGGCTTGCGTGGCTGACATGGTGATCCTCCCGATGATTGCGCCGCTTGTTGAAAGATGCACGGCGTCAATTCATGCAATCACGAAGGGTAGGCGATCGGCGCGACGGGCGCGAGGGGGATGCGGGCTGTTCGGAAGCAAGCGAGCTATGCGTTCGCCGCCTTGCGCACCACGGTGACGGTGCAGGGCGACTCGGCGACGACCTGCGCCGACACGCTGCCGAGATAGCGGCGCAGCGCCGAGCTCGTGCGCGCGCCGATGACGATGTGATCGGCGCGATTGGCGCGCGCAAAGCCGACCAGCGCGCCGGCCGCGTCGACGGCTTCGAGCACGTGGAAGGTGAGACGCTCGGGCGGTATCGGCATATCGTGCGCCCAGTGCTTGAGCGCGACGAGACGCTGAAGATGGATGTTGCGCCCCTCGGCATCCTCGGTCGGATCGATGGCGAGCAGCGATGTCTTCATCACGTTGACGCAGGCGAGCCGCGCGCCAGTTTCGGTTGCGAGCAGGCGGCTCACCGTGGTGGCTACGGCGTCGCTCAAGGCTTCATGTCCGGGGGTGAGATCGACCGCCGCCATGATGATCGGCGCGCGCGCAAGCTGGCCGGCGACGCTGCGGCGCGCGCGCGGCGGCTGCGGCTGGCGTGCGCTCAGCCAGCGCGTCGCGACTTTCATCATGCCGTCGCGCCTGGTGCGCGTGGCGCGTTCGGTCAGCAGCACGCATTCCGGGTTGCGCAGCGCGAAAGCCAATTCGGCGGCGGTGGCGGGGCGCTGATCGGGATCGACGTCGAGACAGCGCAGGATGATCTCCTGCAGGAATGGCGGCACGTCCGCATTCCAGGCGCGCGGCGGCGCCGGATCGCGCCACAGCCGGCGGCGCCATTCGCGCGCGCTCGCGGGCTCGCCGAACGGGCGTTCGCCGGTGCCGAGGAAATACAGGATGACGCCGAGCGCAAAGAGATCGCTGCGCGGGTCGGAGCGGTTGCCTTGCACCTGTTCGGGCGAGACATAGGGGCCCGTGCCGATCGGTCCTTGGATCTCCTCGGCCAGCAGGTCGGGCAATTGATCGTGCCGTGACAGGCCGAAATCGATCAGCGCGGCCTCGCCGCTCTCGCGCAGGATGATGTTGCTGGGCTTGAGGTCGAGATGGATGACGTGCTGGCGGTGCAGATCGTGCAGCGCGAGCGCGATCTTCACGCCGATCTCGACCACCTCCGCGGGCCGCAGCGGCGTCTCGTCGAGCCGCGCCTTGAGGGATTGGCCGGTGATGAATTCCATCACGATATAGGGGTTGGAAAAATCTCCCGCCTTGATGAAACGCGGCACATGCGGGCCAGCGAGGCGCGGCAGGATCATGCCCTCGGCCTCGAAGCCGACGATGTTGACCGGGCTGCCGTGCACCAGCGGGATCTTCATCACCATCGGCAACGTCTCGCCCTCACGCGTGACGCGCCAGAGATTGGCCATGCCGCCCGGATTAAGCGGCGCTTCGAGGCGGAAGCCGTCAAAGATCTGCCCGGCATCCAGATCGCGGATATCGGGCGCTGCCGGTTCGCTCATCTCAGCGGCCCCAGGCCAGCCGTGCGCTGAGAAACAGCGGCAGACCCGCAGCATTGATCTTGCGCGCCGCGGTCTCGACATCGTAGGGCACGCGCACATAAGTGAGCTCGCGCGTCACGTCGTCGTACAGCGCGCAGCAGGCGGCCGGATTGCGGTCGCGCGGCTGGCCGACCGCGCCGATGACGGCGAGCCAGCGACGCTGTTGCGTCAGCGGGAGCGCGACATCGGCCAACGGGTCGAAGTGCGCGATCTTGCCCGTCGCCGAGATATGATAGAGCGCCGGAACGTGCACGTGCCCGCAGAATGTCACCGCCGCATCGGTCGCCATCAGGCTCTGCGCCGCGCTGCGCTCGTCGATGACATAGGGCCATCGCGCCGGCTCGGCGGCGCTGGCGTGGACATAGAGACGGTCGCCGTCCTCCGCGGTCAGCGGCAGGTTCTCGAGAAACGCGCGCTGCTCCGGGCCAAGCTGACGGCGCGTCCATTCGATCGCCAGCATCGCGTCGTCGTTCATGCGCTCGGGGTTGCCGGTCGCCGCGCTGTCATGATTGCCGATCAGCGCGATGGCGCCGCGCGCGACGAAATCCTTCACGGTGTCGACGACGAAGCCCGGATCCGCCCCATAGCCGACCAGGTCGCCGAGAAAGACGTAACGACCGACATTGCGCGGTTCGAGACGCGCAAGACAGGCCTCGAGCGCCTCGCGATTGCCGTGGATGTCGGTCAGAATAGCGGTCAGCATGGCCGCGGTGTATCACGAACTTCGCAAGTGCGGCACTGCACGCAAAACGACGGCCCTGATCCGGATCAATGAATCAGGGCCGCTCTGCTATGCCGCGAGCAAACGCTGCGGACGTGCTGCCGACTTGGGCTTACTTGATCGAGCCGGTCGTGCCACCCGGAGGCGGCGCGCCCATCGGACGGGTCGGTGACGCGTCGCTGCTCACCGGACGCGGCGGCTTGTAGGGTTCGAACGCCTGGGCCGCCTTGAGCTCGTCCTTGGTCATCGACAGACGCAGCTTCATATCGGTTGCGTCCTTGCCGGGGACCGGCTGGAACGAGGCCGGCGCAAGCGCGACGTCCTTCGCGCCGATGCCAAGGAAGCCGCCGACGCCGACCACGTAAGCGAGGATCTTTTGATCCTTGTCGAACAGGATGTCGCTGACATCGCCGATCTTCGCGTCATCGGCGCCGATCACGTTGGTGCCTTTGAACTTCGAGGCCAGAAACTGATCGGAGGTCTGCTGGTTGATGAACGTGGCCTTGCCGGATGTCGTCGCGGCCGCGGTCGAAGATGAGGTCGATGGCGCAGTCGCAGACGGAGTATTGGGCGAGCTCGGAGCCGTCGTCGAGGGCGACGTCGACTGCGCCAGCGCGCCGGTCAACGCCAGACCGCTCACGGCCGCGACGGCCATGATGTTCTTGAGCATGGATGCCTCCTGGGGCTTTTTCTGCGAGAGGTTTCAGGTCACCGGCGCAAACCGGCGTCCTTGGGG